>DATLVQ010000700.1:0-5641 GCA_035577325.1 Bryobacteraceae bacterium
TTGCTCGGGAGTTGAGGGTCGGGCTTGGAACTATCGCCCGAACCCTTTTGCCGACACTACAACACCGTCAAGAGGCGATCGTGTGCGAAATGTTTCCGCACTCCAGCGAACGGACGGCTGACGCGCGCGGCGTTGCGCGAGAAAGCTGCGTGGCACCGGCTGAAAGCTATTCTCCGCAGGCACGAGCCGTAGCGCGCTGCAATACTGAAGACCCGGTTCCCCTTCTCAGATGCAAACGGAATCACTAGATAGTGCAGCATGCCTTCGCTCTAGCAGCACGGCTGCGCTCCCCGCTCTGGTGGGTCGCTTTTGAGGTAGCGCCGGATAGGCAGTTTCTGAGGGGCCGACAATAAAGGAGGAATCGAAGTCCGATGCTGTGGTAGACGCCGTTATACTGGGCGAAATGACCACCTTAAGCGTACTGCAGGAGGCGGGCAGCATTAAAAACCGTCCGTATCTTAGAAGGATCGTTGCGACACCGGTTAGCTTCCTGGTGGGCCTTGCGGTAATCGCACAATCGTCAGGTCACCCTCAATTGGCGACCCAAGCGTTTGCGCCCGCGCCTGGCCAGTCGTTTTTCTTGGATCTTGACTCTGCGGCAGGTGCGTTCTCGCAGTGGCGTCATGACGAGCTTGGATCGCTCAACAGCCTGCGGGCCCTCTTGCGCGTGCCTCGAATCCGTAAAGATCGTAAGTGGTTACCCACATTCTCTATTGCTTTGCAGAGCAACGACCTAAAAAACCGGGCGAATAATCTATTGTTCCAAGTAGTGGTTCTTGATGGCAAACTCCCAATGAAGATGCGCCTGACTGGACATGTTGGCGGTCGGCCGATTCAGGAGATCCCGCTCCAAACGACCCTTAGCCTTAATGAAGCGCTGAAACTAGAGATAACGTGGGCACAACAGCAGTTGATCACAGTAAGGATCGGAGACGTTGAAACGCGTGCCGTGAGAATAGGTTGGCCCGTAAGTAGTGTGATCGTAGCAGGATCAACTGGCCAATTAAAGATCGATCCACTGGTTTTCGGTACCGTAATCCCTTAGCGTCTGGATGACGGCCCATTCGGAAGCTTGTCCACATTGCTGGATCTCGCGCAAACCGGAAACTGTTGGGAGTGAAAACCCAAGGTTGCCAGGCTCCTTTCCGAAGCCGGCATTCTGTGATATGACAGAGAGCGACAATGAGAGGTGTTTAGTGTCCGATCATAAAGCTCTGATCATCCGCTGGTTTGATGAGGTGTGGAACCAAGGAAAGCGGGAGACGATCGACGAATTGATGCCCGAGGATTGCGTCATTCATGACGGCGATACGGACACCAAGGGACCCGCCGAATTCGGGGTGTTTTTCAATCGCCTGCGATCCTCTTTCTCCAATATGCACGTCACGCCGCATGAGGCCATTTCCGACGGTGACTTTGTGTGCCTACGTTGGTCCGCAACGATGCAGCATACAGGCGATGGTCTTGGAATGCCGGCATCACACAAACAACTTCATACCTCCGGCATCAGCATAGTTCGCATCAAAGAAGGCCGATTTGCCGAGGCATGGCAAAACTGGGACATGCTTGGCTTGATGCAGCAGATCACGAATGCTGCTGCTCCCGTCAAACTCTATATGGGACAGTCCACGAACGCGGCCGTTGGCGGGCAGCCCTGAGTGAGGCACGCCGCGCTACTCTCTGGTTTAAGCTCGGATCTCACGCAACCAGTTTCAGGGCGATTACTTTCGATTGGCCTCGTTGGGACAATCAGGAACGCCCCATTGAACAGCGGGGATAACCGCAGGCCGGGGTGCGGAGCATTGACCGATGCGGCAGCGAATTCCTTCAAAGACTTACAAGCTTCAGACGCAAAAATAGCCCTTCCATTTTGCCCTTCCACCCGGCATTTGCTCGATGAATCGGAGGTACAGAATGCTGCGGCCATGGCGGAAGACACGATCATGGTTCCGGCTTCAGGCCATCCGTCCAACGGAGGGAAAACCACTCACCACGAGCGGTAGAGCGCGTATCTGAAGATGGGAGAAGACGGCGCAAGGTACTCGGTTTCACTTATAGCCAGAACCAACAGATCCGAATGTGGATCGACCAACGAATCCATGGCGAATCCAGCATGGGACTGGCTGCTGTGATTTCGATCTCGAGCTCGAACAAGCCGGCGCATGCATGTTCTATCTGTTGGTAAATAGGGGCTTTCCATCTGACCGGGCTTGCAGGCGCTAGTCAATAGATTTAAGATATTCCTGGAGCTGCCCACGAATGAATTGGCAGTCTGCGCATTCGGCTTCTGTATTGTGACTGGGCTCGTGGGCAACAAAAGGAAGTCCTCGCTGGCGTGTCCGACTCGATGGCTGAGCCGGGTGGGGCATCCCACGCCGGAGGCAACCGAGGGGTTGTGAAGCGCTCCATCTTGATTGTTCTCGCCTTTGCGATGTGTGCCCGGCAAGCGCCTGGGCAGACAACGTTCGTTAGCACGCTGTATCCGATTATGGAGAGGGCGGGCTGCCGGAATTGTCACAATGCTGACGGAGTGGCATCCGCCACACGGATGCATCTTCCGGATGAAGACGCGCCCTTGTCCCGCGTGGAGGTGTTTGGCCGCTCGCTGGTGGATCTGATCAACCGTGAAAACCCCGAGCAGTCTCTCCTGTTTCTGAAGCCGACCGCGCGCATCGCGCATACTGGCGGGCAGCGCATTAAGCCCGGCAGTCCGGAAGAAGCCATCCTGAAACAGTGGATCGACTATCTGGCGAAGATGTCGGGTCCCGAACTTGAAGAGGCGCGCCGTTACAGGCAGGAAGAAGCGGCGGGGGGCGGTAAGGCTCCGGTAGTCGTGTTACGACGCCTGACCAACAGCCAATACAACAATACGATCCGCGACCTGCTCAAGGACACCAGCAATCCCGCCAACGATTTCCCGCCCGAGGATTTCGTCAACGGTTTCAAGGATCAGTATGAAGCGCTGAGTGTCACTCCGCTGCTGGCGGAGGCATACGGCAATGCCGCTGAAAAACTGGCCGCCCATGCGTTTCTCCGCGGCGATTTCCATGGCCTGATTCCGTGCAAGCCGACCTCCGACAATGACGCCGCCTGCCGGATAAAGTTCATCAAGACCTTCGGCCGCCGCGCCTTCCGCCGCCCTCTGGAACCGGAAGAGGTGGCGCGATACACCAATGTTTTCCTCTCCGAGAGGCCATTCCTCAAGGGCGCACAGACGGTAATCGAAGCCATGCTGCAGTCACCGGACTTCATTTTCTGGCTGGATGAAACGCCCAATCCGAAGTGGAAGCCGTATGCCACGGCGTCGTTCCTCTCGTATTCCCTCTGGAACACTATGCCGGATGAAGCACTTCTAGATGCGGCCGCGCGGGGCGGGCTGGACACGGCCACCGGCATCGAGCAAACGACGCGCAAGATGCTCGCCGACGCGCGCGCCAAGGACGGGCTGGATTCGTTTGTTTCCGAGTGGCTGCGTTTCGATCGCGTACTCAGCACTGCACGGGAGCGCCGCGTTTATCCGCTCTTCAACGCTGACCTGGCCGCCTCGATGACGGAGGAAGCCCGGCGTTTTGTCGGCGATCTCGTTTGGAATGATCGGAACTTCATGCAGGTCTACACGGCTAACTGGGGCTTTCCGAACTCCAGCCTGGCGGCGGTTTATAAGGTCCCCCCACCGGCGCACGATTGGGACCGCGTGATCTTCCCGGCCGATTCTGAGCGCGCCGGGTTGCTTGGGCAAGCACTGTTCCTTACCCTCACCAGCAAGCCGGACGAGACCACACCTACCGGACGCGGCCTTTTCGTACGGGAACAGTTTCTATGCCAGGAGGTTCCCCCTCCGCCGCCGAGCGTGGATACCAACCTGCCGCCTTTCGACGAATCGAAGCCGCTCAACAACCGGCAGCGGATGTCGGCTCACGCCACCAACCCGGTGTGCGCGAGCTGTCACAACCTAATGGACCCCATCGGTTTTGGCCTTGAAAAGTACGACGCCATCGGTGCGCGGCGCGAACAGCAGAAGCTGCTTTTCTTCCCGGCCGGTCATGGTGTGGCTGCCCGCCGAGCCAAACCCAAGGAAGTGCTGTTAGATGTCGATACCACCGCCCGAGTGGCCGGTATCGCCAATTCAGATTTCACCAGCGCCCGCCAATTGGGCGAACTGATGGCCCGCACTCCCCAGTGCCAGGAGTGCATCGTCAAACAGGTCTTCCGGTACATGGCCGGCCGCAGCATCACCCCGGCCGACCGCCCGGCACTGAATCGCGCACTGGAAGCGTTCCGGAAATCGAATTTTAATTTCAAGTCCATTCTGGTCTCATTAACCAAGGAGAGGGATAATGCTCGTGGGGGGTCTTTAAATGTCGCAAGTAATCACTAAGCGTCCGCGTTTGTCCCGTCGTATGCTCCTCAAAGGGCTGACGTTCTCGCATGCCTCTGTCATCGTTGGATTGCCACCGCTGGTATCCATGTTCAATGCCGCCGGGACTGCTTATGCCGCGGAACGGACCCCTGCAAACAAGCAGGGAGGCGCCATCGCGAAGCGGTTCGTACTATGGTTCAACGGCAATGGAATCACTGAGCGCTATTGGATCCCCAGCCAGACTGGTCCCAACTATGACATTAGTCCTTGCCTCCTGCCGATCGCCAAACTGAAGGATGACGTTCTGGTTTTAAGCGGCCTCGACAACACCGTCATGGGCGGCAAGACGGGCTCGGGGCACGAAGGCGCGATGAGCGCTCTGATGACCGGACTGCCGTTCTCCGGACGAGGGGGCGGCGGCCGCTCCTTCGACCAGTTGATCGCCGACAAACTTGGCGACAGGTCGCGTTTCCGTTCGCTGCAGATCGGCGTATCCCAAGAATCGTTCGGCGGTTCCATGCAGAAGAATATGAGCTGGTCGGGTCTGAATCGCCCGCTCCCACCAGAAGAACTTCCGCACCGCTTGTTCGACCGTCTGTTCGGAGCTCGCGACCAGGGCTGGATTAACCGGAAGCGCAGCATTCTCGATGCGGTGCAGCACGACGCCAACCTCCTGAGCAAAGGGTTGCCCAAGGAAGATCAACAGCGCTTGGACGAGCACCTTTCGTCGATCCGCGATCTGGAACGCTCCATCGCGTCGCTGCCACCGAACTACATGAAGGTCACGGCTCCCGAAGAGGAGTTCGACTTGAAGGACTGGCCGCGCGTCGCCAAGCTGCAAAGTGACCTGCTGGCCAATGCCCTGGCGACGGGGCAGACCCAGGTGGCCAGCTATATGCTGACCAAGTGCCAGGGACTGGCTCGCTTCCCCTGGCTCGGTCTGACAGCGGCCCGCCACCATGACTATACCCACAAGGACGGCAAAGCGCCCGGGGAGAACGGCGAGGAAGGGCAGCGCATTCTCCGCGATATCAACCGGTGGCATGTGGAGGAGTTTGCCTATCTGGTGGCCAAGCTGAAGTCCATTCCGGAAGGCGATGGAAATCTTCTGGATAACACGTTGCTGATTTTCGTGCATGAACACGCGGAAGCCGGGCCGCATAAGGCCATCGGCCACGTCAATCTGGTGGCCGGGTGCCGGAAGCAAGTAGCGCACGGACAGCATCTCAGACTGACGGGAACGATCGGCGACATGTACCTGACACTCGCTGACGGCGTGTT
>DATLVQ010000701.1:0-4717 GCA_035577325.1 Bryobacteraceae bacterium
GGGCTGTCATCGGGGGATCCCTGCCGGCCGGACTGACTCTCGACCCGGCTACGGGAATTCTCAGCGGCACTCCGACAACTGCCACCACCTACGGCTTCACTCTGCAGTTGACCGACTCGACCAAAACGTCCGTATCCAAGAATTTCACGTTGACCATCGCGCCGCAGCTGGTCATCACGACGAGTTCGCTCCCGAACGGCCAGATTGGCACGGCGTATACGCAAACACTCGGGGCAACCGGGGGCACGCCGCCCTACCTCTGGGCGCTGACGGGGACCGGGAACCTGCCACCTGGATTGACTTTGGATCGCTCGACGGGCGCCGTCACCGGTACGCCCGCGGCAAATGGCGCAAGCAAATTCACCGTGCAGGTAACCGACTCGGCCGGCATCGTCACGACCCGGCCCTTGAGTATCGCAATCGGGCCTGTTATTACGTTCACGACTGCATCGCCCTTGCAGCCTAATGCGGTGGTGGGCCAGGCTTATAGCCAGCAGATCGCCGTAACCGGGGGCACGCCGCCGTATACGTTTTCGCAAACGGGCTTATCGGACGGCATCACGCTTGACGCCACGGGAAAGCTCGCGGGGACCCCACAAACCTTAAGCACGCTCAACTTTACCGTCACTGTCACCGACGTGAATCAGGTGTCGGCCGCTCAGGGGTACGTGCTGGCTGTAGTCGCGCCCACGCTGCCCGCGCCCACGATCGGCGGCGTCACCGACACCGAACCGCCGGCACAGCAACCTGGGCTTTCGCTGCAGCTGGCGAACAGCTACCCGCTGCCGCTCACCGGCACCATTACCCTGACGTTCACTTCGACCGTGGGGAATATTGACGATCCGGCAATCCAGTTCTCGACCGGCGGGCGCACGGCGAATTTCACGGTACCGGCGGGATCGACCAACGCGGTATTCTCGACCTCGAATTTCGCCATCGCCACTGGAACCGTGGCGGGCACGATCACGTTAACGCTTACTTTCTCTGCGAGCGGCGAAAACGTAACCCCGCAGCCGGCGCCCACGCGCATCATAACGATTCCTGCCCAGGCCCCGGTCATTACCGAGGTGGCGGCGCGACACACCGCCGGCGGTATCGAGGTGGATGTGACCGGCTTCTCCAACTCACGCGACATGGCCAGCGCCGCATTTCAGTTCCAGGCATCCGCCGGAACCAGCCTGCAAACCTCGCAGGTGACGGTTCAAGTCGACCCTATTTTCGGCGTGTGGTATAACGACTCGAACTCGCAACAATTCGGCAGCCAGTTCACTTTCACGCAGCCCTTCACCATAACCGGTAATGCCGCCGGAGTCACGAATGTGTCGGTGACACTAACCAATAAAGAGGGTGCGTCGAACGCGGTGAGCGCGAGCGTGCAATAGGCGGCCGGTCTGCACTGAGCATCGACGAGGGTCGGCTCTACGCCTGACGCCTTGCCGGCACTCGCACCAGCACGTATGCCACCGCAGCGAAGCCGAGGATCGATAGCCATCCACCCCACGCCGGAAAGAAACCTAACTCGTCGCGTCCGGTCAGCAGTCGCGTGATGGAGCTGACTCCAGCCAGGAACAGCACCGCCTGCAGAATGCCGACAATGGCTTCCCCGGCGATCAATCCCGAAGCCAGCAGGGTGCCTTTCTCTTCGGCGCGCAGTTTCTCCGACTGTGTCAAACGCGCGCAGGCGCGGTCGGCAAACCATTTGATGACGCCGCCCGCGAAAATGGCGGCCGAGGTATCGAACGGCAGATACATGCCCACCGCGATCAGCATGGGTGAGCGCGCGCCACACAAGATGAGCGCGATGCCGAAAGCGGCGCCAATGGCGATCAATCCCCACGCCATCTGGCCGCCCACGATGCCTTTTGCCAGTTGCGCCATAAGCCCGGCTTGCGGAGCGGGCAGCGCGCGGCCCCCAATGCCGCCCGTCGCGAGATTCGCCTGGTGCAGCGCCACGATAGGCGCCATCAGGAACACCGAGAGCAGAATCACGGCGAGGATCTCGACCACCTGCATCTTCCACGGCGTGCCGCCCAGCAGGTAGCCAGCCTTCAAATCCTGAATCAACGTGCCCGAGACCGAGCACGCGCCCGACACCACTGCCGCCACGCCCAGCACGGCCGCCACACCCGGCATGCCTTTGGCGCCGATGGCCAGCATCACCAGGGCCGAGAGCATGAGCGCGCACAGCGTCAGACCCGAGAGCGGCTGGTTCGAGCTGCCCACGAGTCCGGTGAGATATCCGCCCACCGCCGAAAGAAAAAATCCCGTGACGCTCATGATGGCGGCGGCGATGATGGCGGCGGTCCAGCTTTGCGTGAAGTAGTAATAAATAATCGTGATCGCGATGGTCAGTACGACCGTGCCCGCCACCAGCCACGGAAACGGGATGTCGCGGTCGGTCGGGTCGCGGCTCTCGCCCTCCATCGCCCGCTTCCGCGACGCGCCCAGGGCGCCGGCGATCGATTGCGTGATGGATGCGCGCATCGAGAATAGCGTCTGGCACGCGCCCACAAGCATGGTGCCCACGGCTATGGGCCGCACGATGTTGTACCAGAGGGTGTAGGCGGCCACGTCCCATTGCGGATTTTGCGCGGCGCCCAGGCGGTGCGGCAGATCGGGGTCGAAGAACAGCAGCAGGGGAATCAGGATCCACCACGCAACCAGGCCGCCGGCGACGTTGATGGACGCCAGCTGCGGCCCGATGATGTAGCCGATGCCCATCAGCGCGGGCGACAGATTCGGCGTGGTCCACCACACGCCGCCAAAATGCGTTACGTCGCCGATCGGTGCCTTGCGGAAATCGAAATGGTGCACTACGGAGCGCGGAAACGCCAGAAAGCCTTCCAGGTATTCGCGGAAAATCTGCAGTCCCTTGTCGCTTTTCAGAATCTGGATCAGGCCGGCGAACGCCATGGCGCCGAAAACGTACTTGGGGGCCTCGCTGCCCTGCTCGCCGGCTTTGACGATCTCAGCGCTAGCCACGCTTTCGGGAAACGGCAGATCGGACTCGACGCACAGCGGCCGCCGCAGCACGATGATGAACAGCACGCCGATCAGCCCGCCCACCAGCAGGATCATCGTGGCCTGCCAGTAATGCTGGCCGAGATCGGCCCAGAGGCGCACGCCATCGATTTCGACCATCATGAACGCTGGAATGGTGAAAATGGCGGAAGCCACCAGTGCCTCGCCTACCGATGCCGCGGTGCGCGCGATATTCTGCTCGAGGATCGTGCCATGAAAATGTGGTAGCCGGAAAAGTGCAATGGCAATCACGGCCGCGGGAATGGTGGCGGCGATCGTCTGCCCCGCCTTCATGCCTAGATAAGCGTTGGCCGCGCCGAAAATCAAAGCGAGCAGCAGGCCGACGGCCACGGCCTTGACGGTCATTTCGGGGGGCGACTTTTGAGGAGGCGATGGCTCCGGCATAAACAGAGAGTACTATTAGCGGAGCGGTGGCCGGCAGTAACGGACACGGCAGTTTCGTTAAGGCGCAGAAACTCCCGCGCAGAATCTCATCGGGGTGAATGGGATTCACTGCCTCGGTTTTCTTGTTCATCCAACGCTTCAGGAACAGAAAGTCCATCGGCTGCGGATTGGGCAACACCACCGTCGGCGTCTTGATTACGATGTTAGTTCTCAAGTGTCCACTCTTTACGACGGCGTCATTCTCGGGGCGGGCCACAATGCCATGGTGCTGGCCGCGTATCTCGCGCGCGGCGGCTTGCGCGTGATCGTGCTCGACCGTGCGCCGGCGCCGGGCGGCGGATTACTCACAGAGGAAAATCCGCGCCTCCCCGGATTTTTTCACAACACGCACTCGTTCTTTCACCGCGCGATTACAGCTATGCCGTGGTATCGCGATCTGGAGCTTGAAAGGCACGGAGCGCGCTACATCGAGCCGGAATTGAATGTGGCGATGATATTGCCCGACGGCCGCGCGCTCGAGTGGTGGACCGATCTCGACCGGACGGCGGAATCGTTCGGCGAGTTTTCAAAGCGCGATGGCGCGGCGCTGCGGCGGTGGGTGGACGAATTCCGGCCGATCGTCGAGCGGATCCTGACGGTTGAAACCCTGGCGCCCCCGCTGCCGCCGGAGCGACGCCGCGAGCTGCTGGAACGGTCACGGCTAGGCCGGCGGCTGCTCGACATCGCTCAGCTTTCGCCCGTTGAGTTCGTCGCGCGCGAGTTCGAAAACGATGTCATCCGCGCGGGCCTGCTGTTTTTCAACGGGCTGCGCGAAATCGACCTGCGGCTTCCCGGCTTCGGTCACAGCATTCCGGCGCTGCTGGCCGGGCAGCACAAAGCGCAGATGTGCGTCGGCGGATCGGCGCGGCTGGCTGAAGCACTGGCGGCTGACATCCGCGAGCATGGCGGCGAAATTCGCACGGGCGCCGGCATTCGCGCGATTTTGATGCAGAGGGGCAAGGCGGCGGGCGTCGAGCTTGCGAGTGGGGAGCGGATCGAGGCGAATGGGTTTGTAGCATCGGGACTTAATCCGCAACAGACGTTTCTGGATCTGCTGGACGCCGGTGCGGTTCCGCCAGATGTGCGCGAGCGCGCCGGCGGATTCGAGTACAACCTGCTGGCGCCGCTATTTGGGTTGCATCTGGCCCTCGATGAGCCCCCGTGTTACAAAGCCGCTGCGCGGCGGCCTGCACTGGCGCGAGCGTTCATGGTGATCCTGGGCCTCGAACGCTTTGAGCAATTTTCAGAAATC
>DATLVQ010000702.1:0-2049 GCA_035577325.1 Bryobacteraceae bacterium
AACCTTGATCAGGTAGGCAATGTCACTGCGGGTATTGTTAATATTGGTCTGGAGCAGGACGCTGTTGCGCGAAGTCTTGTTGAGCTGGATGTCGAACTTGCTCGCGAGCAATCCCTTGAACTGAGTGCCATCAAATCCCGCCGAACCGCACAAGAGCGTGATGCGAGTGGGATCCAGAACGAACTCGTCGGTCGCCCAGGCGTCATAGATGGTTTTCCAGCTCACACCATCCGCATGGAAGTCTTCGAATCCGCTGGCACGGTGCTCGGCGGGCACCATCTGGGCGTTGGTCGCGATGCGGAAGTACTTGGAGATGAGCGGATGTTTGTTCACCTCACGGCGCAGGATCAGAGAAAGCTCGATCGAGCGGCCCACCAACTCATACCCTTCGAGTTCTGCTTGTCGGCGGGCCACGTCGAGTGACGCGATCAACTGGAGATTGGGTGAGGTGCTGGTATGGGCAAAGAACGCTTCTTTGAATGACGCCTCCGTGCTCTCCCAGCAATCATCATTCACCATGATGTAGGACCCCTGACGGAAGCAGGAGAGCGACTTGTGGGTCGAGGTCGTCGCATAAACTCGGATCTTTACCGCATCCGGATCGGGCAACAGATGCGTGTTGAGTAGTTGCTTCTCATTCTTCGGGTCAATTTTACCGTGCTTCTTCTTGAATTCGTTATACTCAGCGCGGTAGGCCTCGCTGGCATACTTCTCGCGCAGGGCTTCGCAGGCACCCATGGCCGAACGCATGCGGTGGAAAGGCGAGAAGCGGTTGTAGGCATACCAGGCCTCGTCCCAGAGGAAGACCATGTCTGGTTTGATTGCCAGCACCTCTTCCATGAAACGCTGCACGTTATAAACGTGGCCATCGAAGGTGCAGTTCGTGAGCAATAGCATGCGCGCGCGGTCGAGGCGTCCTTCCGCCTTTAGGTCGAGCAGAGCCTTCTTGATCGTGCGTAGCGGCACCGCGCCATACATCGAATATTCGGTCAGCGGATAGGCTTCCACGTAGAGCGGCTGACCGCCGCAAAGCACGAGACCGTAATGGTGCGATTTGTGGCAGTTCCGATCCACGAGCACGATGTCTCCCGGCCGCACGATGGCCTGCGCCGCAATCTTATTAGAGGTGGAGGTGCCGTTCGTTCCGAAAAACAGTTGCTGGCAACCAAAGGCCCGTGCTGCCTTTTCGTGGGCGACTTTAATATTGCCCGTCGGTTCCAGGAGCGAATCCAACCCGCCAGTGGTGGCAGAAGATTCAGCCATAAAAATGTTGGCGCCGTAGAAGTGACCGAAGTCCCGAATCCAGTGTGAATTGAAGACCGACTTGCCGCGTGCCACCGGCAGGGCGTGGAAGGTGCCGATCGGACGGCGCGCGTAGTTTTTCAGGTTATTGAAATACGGCGTGTCGTAGCGCTGGTTCACCCCCTCCATGAGAGCCAGGTGGATCTCCATCAGGTCTTCGATCCCATAGAAGACGCGCCGGATGTTTTTGGAATCGAGATGGCTCGCCATCTTTTCCACCGCGCCATCAATGATTAGATAAACGTCCAGCTCGGGCCGGATCTTCCGAATAGCCCGGGCGAGAGCCACTCCGTGATTTTTCGGCTCCATTGAGCCGGGTTCCAGAGAAAGATGCTGCTGCAGATAAGTGCGCAGGAGAGGCGCGTCGAATTGGGATTTGAAGCGGAAGTTGTCCCTGATCACCACCGCCTGCACATCGGCATTCAGCACCACACCGAGGATGCCGTCTTCAAAGCTCGGCACCGTGACTGCTTCATACACAAACGGATCTTCCGGACGCCGAAGCTGCCGTAATTCGGCACGACTCTGGCGCACTTGTTCCGGCGTCGGGTCGTCGCTGACGATCAACACTTCGAAGTAGGGTTTAGTGAGATCGCCTGTGTCAAAATAGTCCTTCATCAGGCGATCGTTCCCTTCCTTCTCTCCTTCCTCGCCAACCTTCCAGGCATTCGCGGAACGGCGATACGATCCAGTGATGATTGCCTTAGCAATACGGTTGGTGATTCTCGAGAAGCTGGAATAGTCACG
>DATLVQ010000703.1:0-11872 GCA_035577325.1 Bryobacteraceae bacterium
GTCCAGGTGTAAGGCGGACGTCCGCCCGCGGCATTGAGCGTCTGCGAATACGCGTGCTGGATCGTGCCGGGAGGCAGCACCGCCCCGCTGATGATGGCCAGACCCGAGCCGACGACCAGGGTAAACTGCTGGGTTGCACGGTTGGCGGCGTTGTCCGTCACCAGCACGGTAAATGTGAAGGTGCCGCTGGTTGTGGGCGTTCCCGAAAGCTGCCCGCTCGTTGGATTCAAATTGATGCCGACAGGGACGGAACCGGCATTGACCAGCCATTGGTATGGGCTCGTGCCGCCCACGGCAGTGAGGGTTTGCGAGTAGGCCATCCCGACCGATCCGCCCGGTAATAGCGGCGGAGTAGTTATCGCCAGGCCGGATGCCATGGTCACGGTGAACGTCTGGTTGGCGACGAGCGATGCGCTGTCGGAAACCCTTACCGTAAAGGAAAAAGTGCCTGCGCTCTGGGGATTTCCGCTCAGGACGCCACTCGCTGCGCCTAGCGTGATGCCCCGAGGGAGAGTGCCGTTAGTGACGGTCCAAAGGTACGGCGGCGTGCCACCGGAGGCCGCAAGAGTTACGGAGTACCCTACACCCACCGACCCGCCGGGCAGCGCCGCGGGCGTCGTTATGACAAGGCTCGATGCAATATCCAGCGTGAACGCCTTGCTGGCCTTGACGGACGCGCTATCGGTCACCTGCACCGTGAAATTGAATATTCCGGTACTGCTGGGGTTGCCGGTGATCGCGCCCGTTGCGGGGTTCAGGCTCAAGCCGGGTGGCAGAGCTCCGGTCGTGACGATCCACGTGTAGGGCGAAGTGCCGCCGACGGCGGTCAGCGTTTGTGAATACGCCGTGCCCACCGATCCACCGGGCAGCGTGGGCGCTGTGGCGATCGTCAAACCGTTGGCGATCGTGATGGTGAACTGCTTGGTCGATGTGACGCTCTTGGCGTCGGATACCTGAACGGTAAAGCTGACCGTTCCGCCCGACGTGGGTGTACCACTGATAATTCCCGTGCTTCCCCCAAGCGTGAGTCCGGCCGGCGGCGCCCCCACCGTTATTGACCATGAATACGGCGCGGTACCGCCCGTTGCGCCCAATGTGACCGGAGAATACGACACGCCCACCGTGCCGCTGGGCAGCGTGGGAGCCGTGTTGATCGTAGGCCCGGCCACGATGTTGATCGAGAATGATTGCGTGTCTGATCCCCCCAGGTTGTCGGTGACCTTGATACTAAAGTTGAACGGTCCCGAGGCCGTGGGCGTCCCGCTGATGGTTGCATTGGTACTGGTACTGACCAGATTGAGCCCGCCAGGCAAAACACCCGAAACCACTGTCCAGGTGTTGCTGCCAGAGCCGCCCGATGCGCTCAATGGTTGCGAGTAACTGGCGCCGACTTCGCCGGATGCCAGCGCACCGCCGGCGGGGGAGATGGTGGGTGCGGCATTGATTGTCAGCGTAAATTGCTTCGTCGTGTTCGTCGCGGGGCTCGCGCTGTCGGTAACCTGAGCAGTGAACGGAAACGTGCCGCTGGAGCTGGTGGTGCCGCTAAGAACGCCGCCAGAGCTCAAGGTGATGCCAGAGGGCAGGCTCCCACCGGAGACCGTCCAGGTATAGGGCGACGTACCACCGGTCACGGCCAGTGTCTGCGAGTAGGATTTTCCGGCTTCTCCCGTGGCTAGCGGAGTAGCCGTGATGCTCATGGCGGGATTGATTGTTACCGCGTAGCTTTGAATAGCCACACCACTCGCATTGTCAATGACCTTGACCGTGAAATTGTACGTGCCCGCGGCTGCCGATCCGCTAATCGAAGCCGTTGATCCCGATGGCGTCAATACACCGGTTGGGAGACTACCGGTTGAGGACCAAGCGTATGGAGGTGTCCCACCGGTCACCGTGAGAGTCTGGCTGTAGGCGCCCGCGTCGCCGGTCGGCAGTAAGGTCGGGCTGATGCTAGGCGCTGGAACGATGGTAATTGTGACAGTTTGAGGAGCAGTCGCGAACCCATCAGTAACCTGGACCGTTACGCTGACTCCGCTCGCTGGGGCAGTAGGTATCCCGCTGATTGTCGCCGTACTGGGATCAAAGCCTAAACCTGTCGGTGGGGAACCAACCAGCGACCACGAATAACTGCCCGATCCGTCGGCAGGTGCCCCACCTGTAGCGGTGTACATCGCGCCGCCAATCGCTACATTCTGCTCGCCACTTATTGCGGTGGGACCGCTTACCTGAAGTTGAGGATGGATTGTAACCGAGATCGTTCCGGCAGCCACGTTTGGGGTCGGCGTTGCGCTGTCCGTTACCGTGACGGAAAAACTGAACGGCCCGGCTGCGTTTGGCGTGCCACTCATTGTCCCATCGGAGTTCAAGGTCAAGTTTGCGGGCGCAGATCCCACCCACAGGTAAGGCGGAGTTCCGCCGCTGGCAACCGTTTGAGAATATGGGACGGCCACTTCTCCTGCAGCAGGAGAGCCGTTGAGTGTTATCTGCCCCCACGCCACGCCCCCACACACCGCCGCCACCAAACCCACACCCGCCCACTTAAGAAGAGTTCGCATCATGAGAGCACCCGGGTCCGGTTAGTGCGGTGGCTGGATCGTAGGCGAGCCGGGCGAGAGCACCGTACCGGGCGTGTTCGTGATCGGCGAAGACACGCCGCTGCTCGATCCAGATTTTCCACCCATCGCCGCCGCCAGTCCGCCGGCGGCCGCCCCGCCGATCAGCGCGATAATCAGAAATTTCTTGCCGTTGCCGCCGCTCTTGGCCGCCCCCGCGGGGATGGCGTTGATTTGCGCGATCGTCGTGCTCGCGGTCTGCCCGTGATAGGAAACGTTCACGCGAATCAGAAACCGTCCGGCGGTCGAGTTGGGCTTCAGGCCGCGGCCCACGGCTTGTCCCTTGGCGTCAGTCTGGATGTTCAGCATGCGCGCACCGTCGGCGAACGTGCCGCTGGGCCCGCTGTCCGGCAAGAGAAATGTGACCGTCGCGCCCACTACCGGCTCGCCGTTTTCATGCTGCACTTGAACCACAGGCTCTTTGGCGCGGTGCTGCGGGATGTTGTTGATCGCGCCTTGCCCTTCCTGAACCGCGACTTTGATGGCCGCCTCCTGCCCGCCTGCCGGCCACGCGAGGACGCAGCTCAACAATGCTGCGCACGCCGCGCGGGTGATGTTACCTGGGTACTGCGCCATGGCCCCTCCGATGGGGAAATCAATACAAGAGCTTAATACAGGTACCACGATTGGAGGGGTCAGCGGATTGTGAAAAATAGTACATTTGCCGCTTGGACTGGCTTATAGTTGCATGAGTAGACTAAACTTAACCAGAGTAAACATGGGTGGTACTGCTCACCGGCTCGAAGGGGAAAGGTCTTCCCAGTACGGCCAGCATTCGCGCGTCATCGAATGTCCGTCTTCTGTATTACATGAACTGCGTGTCACCGTTCTCGAGCGGTTTAATTCGGAGCCGCACGGCGGCTCGGAAGTATTCGGCGTATTATTTGGTACGCACAATGACGCCGACGTACGCATCACCGGATTTCGCGCGCTGATCACCGATCATGAATTCGCTCATCCGGGCGAACTGTCCGACGAGGAGTGCACCGCATTCGCCAGCGCAATGCCGGCTCATGCGGACGATGCCGGCGCGTCCCCGGTGGCCGCCGTCGGCTGGTTCCGATCGCACCCGCGCAGCCGGCTCACGCTGAGCGCCCGCGACCTGGAAATCGCCAACACGCTGTTTCCAAAACCGTGGCAGGTGACGCTGATTTTGCGGCCTGGCAATTCCGCCACGACGCGGGCGCGCATCTTCTTCCGAGAATCGGCCGCGCCGCTCGAGGCCGTCGCCGGATTCCAGGAATTTACGCTGGATCCGCCAGGGGTTGAGCTTCAGGTTGAATCTGATTCGTTCATGGACGAATTGGCGCCCGGCGCAGAGGGCTCAGTCACCGCCGCCCCCAAAGCCGACGCTGCATCCGCCGCGGTCCCCGCCGATGCCCCTACCAACGGCACTACTGCGGCCGCCCCGGCTTCGACTGCCGCGCCGTCCCATACTGCCGCGCCCAATGAGGAAGTCTTGCCGCCCGTGGATGCTCCTCCGGAGCTGGCGTCGTGGACCGGCTCGACGGAACCAGCGCCCGAAACCTATCTGGAACAACCGCCTCCACCGAATGCGTCCGAACCGCCGGTCTGGAGCAGCACTCTCCTCTGGTCCGCGGCCCTTGTCGCGATCGCCGCGGTCGTGGGCGCGCTTTACTGGTTTGGAAGGCCCCAGCAGCTGGCGCTGCGCGTTTTTGACAGCGAGGGCCAGCTCCGCATCTCGTGGGACCGTGAAGCAAAGCCAGTCAGCCAGGGTCGCAACGCCCATTTGGAGATCAATGACGGCGGCGCCAAGGTATGGGTAGAGCTGGACGGCGAACAACTGCGCGACGGCAATGTGACCTATCTGCGTCACTCGAACAACGTCACGGTGCGTTTAGTGGTACCACGCGAGGGCGAAACGCCGATCGAGGAAGCCGCGCGTTTTCTCGGGCCAATGGGACAATCACCGGTGGCCGGCGCGTCGCCGCAGTCCGGCAGCGCGTCGCGCGTGATATCGCCGCCACGCGACCTCGCACCGCAGAGAACCGCGGAGCTGGTGGTGGCAGTACCGGTCAAGCCGGCCGCTGAAGCCCGTCCGAAATTCACGGCGCCACCCGTCGCATCGCTGGCGTCGAACAAATCCGCCGTTCCCGATCTCACACCGCCCCCGGTCGTGTCTCGCGATAGCGCTTCCGCCCCTGTCCCGACATCCACCGCCGCGCCAATCATGCACGCGCAGCCGGCAACCGAGAAACCGGCGCCCCCGCAGATTCCGGCGGCCGTTCCCCCGGCGCCCGCCGCTTCCACGCAGCCGTCTGCCGCCATCGTCACGCCACCAGTGCAGAATCCCGTGCGCCCGGCTTCCGCCGCTCGTCCGCCCGCTGTCCAACCGGCCTCCGGCCGAGTTATCTGGATCGGCCGCCTGCAGAAGAATCAGACGCTGATCATCAAAGGCAAGAACTCTTCCACAGGCACTCTAATCGGGGAGTTGCCCAGCCAACCGGTCAAATTCAGCCTCTCGCCGGGCGACCTCTCGAGCGACGGCATCGTGCTCTACACTACGAACTCGCAATACGCCAACAACGTGGTTGAGCCTCCCGGCGCCGAGAACGGCTGGAACAGGACCATCTACACCTGGAATCCAAAGTTCGCCAACGATGTCAGCGTGCAGGAGACGCCGTCGGCGCAAAACGGATGGAGCGGCGTGCTGCGCAGCCGGAATCCCAAAATCTCCGTAATTGTGATCGATTGGGCGGTCCTGAACTGACAGCCACCCGGCTCAGCCGAGGCGCAGTTTTTCCGCGGGCACGAAAAAAACCGATACCATCGCGAAGTTTTCCGGGGTTGGACCTTGAACCGAACGTCGTGGGCGGCCGAACAAAAAAAGGCGCCGGTATTGCTACCGGCGCCAGGGGGAGGTGCCTGCTTTAAAAGATGTAGCTGATGCCGACCATCGGAACGATATCGTTCAACCAGCCGCTGATTTTGGTGCCCGGCAGGGGAACGATCACGTCCTTAGGAAACGTCGTGATATAGTCCCGAACTTCGGCGCGCAACACGATGCGCGGCCCAAGGACCATCTTGATGCCGCCGCCGACGCTGATCATGGGCTTTGCCTGCTGCGTCTTGCTCAGCAACGCGATGTTGTCCAGAGGCTGATAAGCCACTTCGTTACCCGTGCCGCGATACAACTTCATACCGCCGCCTACCGCGACGAAGGGCATAGCTTTTGTGCCATGCTTCGGCCGCGGGTGCATCACGATGTCGTAGTGAATGACGTGGGCCACGCCGCCGAAGTGCGCGTCGGTCCCGCCGGATGAAAGCTGGAGCTGGCTATCGCGGTACGTGTAGCGAAATTCTCCGCTGAGCCAGTTGCTGGACTTGTATCCAAGTACCGCGCCGAATGCGGTGCCCGGACCGAAACCGGCGGTCGCTGAGCCCACCGGGCTGGTAGCCACGAGGTTGCGGTAGAAGCCATAGCTGGCCATACCGCCTACCTCCCACTCCTGTGCGGCGCAGGCGCCCGCGAGGAGCAGGGCCAGTGCCAATCCTTTCGTTACCTTTTGCATATCTTCTCCCGTTTGAAACGATTGCTTCCTCGCAGACAGCCGCCGCGCTGGTGAAAAATACCGGCGGCTGTTCGCACCTTACTTCAGAACCCTAACCTGCATGGTCGTGGTGTTGCCGCCCTGGTTGAGGACCAGCGGCACGCTTAAACCCGTCGGCAACTTCGACACAGCCTTCGCATTGATTTGGTAGACCCCTACCATTTCGGGCGCCAGTCCGGCATAGTCCACCCTCAGGTTCACGCCGCCGATCGTCACCGTCGGGGCAGTTGTCGTGACCGCCAGCGGTTTGCTGGGTCCGGGCGCGCCGTCCGCCACGGTGGGCGAGACCGCACCGAGGCCGGTAGCGTAGATGATGATCTCGTCGCTCTGATGGATCGGATTCGAGAGCGTCACCAGCGTATTGTTGGCGGACCGGACGATCGTCGGAATGCCGGTCTGCGGACCCGCCGTGCCACTTCGGAAAACGCTGGGAGCCGTTGGCTGAATGGTCACATTGAGACCTTGGCTGATTCCGCCCGGCGTGCGCAGCACAATGGTTGCGTCGCCCGCCGCGCTGAACGGCAATTGCGCGTTAATCTGCGAGCTCGAAACGTACATCATCGGAATCGGTGTGCCGTTCACGCTCAGGCAGGAGTCGGCCAGAAACGTGGGGAGGGGCAGCGCATTCGCGCTTTGGCTCGTGGCGGCCAATTGCTTGCCAAACAGGCTGACCAGCCCGCCCGGAGCCACCGGCTGCGTGAAGTCCGCTGCATTAACCATCTTGTTCAGTTGAGGCGGCGCGACGGCTGCATCGTAATTCCAGGGCAGGATCGTGAAACCGGAAGTGGTGAGCGAAACGATCGCGCTCTGATCGCTGAGCGGCGCTAGAGTGCGCGTGAACGCGGAGACCAGATTCGACGTTAACGGCGCCTCCACGATGTTGGTGGGACGGATACCATCGCCGCTTGAGGTCTGCACGCGCTGAATCACGCCCGCTGCCGCTTCGACCGCTATGGCGGTCGTGCGCAATCCGATTTGATCCACGAAGGCGAAGCCGGAGGAATTGCCGATGGTGGCATCCAGTTTTCTCACCGGCACCAAAGACGAATTCAGCAGGTTATTGTCGACGATGTACTGGCCATAGTTCGACGCGGCAAACGCGCCCGAAAGCGCGGTGAAATCCTTACGGGCGGAGATGAAACTGTTGGCGTTTGCGTCATACAGCATGGTTGTGCCGTCGGCGCTCGCCGCCAGAATCGTGCTGCCGTTGGGCGATGAGGTGAGCACGGTATCGATGTTGATGTCGTTCTTGAATACTCCGAGCGCGGGCAGAGGATTGGCCGTGCGGCTCGGGAAATCGATAGCGTCGATCACATGAGTCGGACCGGCTACGCGGCATGCCACCAGAATGGCGCGTGTCGAGACCGCCACCGAGCGCGGATAGTGCCCGAAAGGCATCACGATAGGAACCACCGGCTTCAAAGTATCCAGGTCGTACACATAGGCCAGCTGGGAATTCTCGTGACCCACGATCAAGTACTTATTGTCCAGAGTAAGAGCCATAGAGGTCGGCGTGTTGCTGGTGCGCAGCACGGCGATCTGGTTCTGGCCCGTCCCGTCGTAAACCAGTACCTGGTTCTGGTCTTGCCGCAGGACGTAGAAGCGGCTGCGGACTCGGTCGGCCTTTACATCGACCAGTCGGCCAGGCACGTTGATGAAGGTGCCCCGCTGCTCTGGCTCGCGATTGTTGATCAACACGCGAATCGCATCGGGTAAATTCACCGCCGAAAATGACTGGATATTTATGTAGCCTGTGACCGTGCCTTTTTGATTCTGAAAAATGTTGGGGTCCACAGTTACCTGCACCGTCGCCGGCGTAGTCCCGCTCGAAGGCGAGACCATGATGCCGTCAATCGTTGGCGAAAGGGAAAAATCCGTATGGTTGCCGCCCGGATCCAAGATCGTGATCTGCTGGGTGACGGCGCTCCGATCGCAGAAGCTGCTGCGGAACACCATGTCCGGCTGCGACGCTTGCACGCGATTCGCGCCATTCAAGTAACCGACCGGCAGCACCATGACGCCGCTATCGGACACCGTATAAAGCAGATCGCCTTTAGAGCTGAGCAGTGCTTTTCCCGCCATGTTTTCCGGCAGCTGCAGTTTTTGTCGTACCGCGAGATTATCCGACTCCACAATCTGGAGGACAGGCGGCGCCACGGATCCTGACTGTGGCGCCGGTGGTGTGGCAGGGTTTGTAGGTGGGACGGCGGACTGCACCGTGCCTTCGGGTATTTGGGCGTAGATAAGCCCAGCTGAGGAATCGATGGCGTGGCTGCCGACATTCAGAAGGCCGAGCGGACTGGCAAATTGAGCCACCAGCAAGCCGCTCGAGCTGAACAGGCCCCAGCCGGCACTATAGTACGAGCCGTCGCGGCTCACGCTGACCACGCGCGGACCCATCGGCGGGCTCGAGGTGTAGCCCAGTGAAATGATCTCGTGGGTCAATACGTTGTAATGGAACCGGATCGTGTCAGTCAGCCCGTAAACATGAAAATTGTCTGCCGAGACGTTGAGTGAGGCGGCCACGATGTTGGGCGGGAAATTGGCCGGCGGAACCGGCAAGGTTTTCGCGGTGACTCCCGCGATCGTGTCGACTACCGTGGTCTGTCCGTTTGCCGGGTCAAACAAAATGAAATTCGTCGTCGTGACCACCAGCGCGAAACCGTCGTAACCGAAAGCGACGCCCAGCGGGGGACTGCCCAGCGCGAAAGTCTGTGTCGCGTTGTTATTGTTCAGGCTGATCACCGTCAGCGCGTTCGAGGGAGACGAGGGAGCGGTGTAATTTCCAAAATGCGCAATCACCAGGTAATTGCCGTCCGGAGATAGCGCCAGAGAACCAGGGTTGGGGGCCACATTTAAGGAGGTGTGGACCGTGAAGTCCTTAAGCGACATCAAATCGATGCGGTTGGCGGTGAAATTGGCGATGTAGAGAACGCCGCGTGGCTCATCCAAAGCGATGTCGCCCGCCTGGCCGCCTATGGCCACGACTTGACCAAATGTGCCTGCATGCACGGGGGCAAGCATTCCGGGCGCCAGCAACAAGCCGAGTGTGACCGCCGCCAGCCAGAATCCCATCCTGTACATCACACCTCGAAAGGGACGTGTGCAATTCATAAAACGTCAAGGCCTCGCGAAATCATGAATATTTTCCAAGAAAATGACCCTGTAAATGTAGCATTATGGCTATAGAATGCAATAGCAAAAATGGGTAGTATAGTTTTCCTTCCTTCGGATAACACAAATAATAAGCCGAAAATTCACACCAAAATGATCCGCTGGTATAGCTTTAAAAGTGAAGTTTTTCAGGTATACTGAGCTTCCGAGGCAGGCCCACGGGAGGGCGGCGCTTCGCGGGCGGGGAAACGCATGTTTATTAAGAAATCACACGCAAAATTCGGCTCGATTTTAGTCCCATTTCTTCTGGCGGCTGGCTTGGCGGCGCAAACCACCAGTAGCATCGAGATTTACACCGTGCCCCCGGGTCTGAACTTCTATGTCGACGGCCAGAAGTTCGTCTCCGCCGCCACATTGCTTTGGCCGCAAGGTAGCAAGCATTCCATCCGTACCGACCTCCTCCAGGGTGGGAATCAAGGCAGTATCACCTATACGAATCCCTCGATGACGACGAATTTAGTCGCGCAGGTTGCGGATTGGAGTGCTATCACCGCCGATCCCGGTCTGACCTGGATTCAAATCACATTCTCCGCGAGCTATGCGGTCAGTCTGAATTACTTTGCATGCCCGGGCGGCATGGACCCGGCCTCCTGCGGATCGCCGGGTACTGTTTACCTGAATGGTACGGCGTTCAGACAGAACGGTGTGCAATATGCGGGAGCGGGTAGCACTCTTACGGTGCAGGCGTTTCCGAACCCGGGCTTTGTTTTTGCCGGCTGGCTCCCTCCCATCGGTGTCCTGAGCACCAGCCAGGCTTTTGCCCTTTCTCTGCCCGTGAATGGACCCATCACGCTTTTCCCCATTTTTCGACGCGCGCGATCCGTATCCATGTCCATCGCCACTTCCCCGGTTGGGCTCAAGGTGCTCCTGGACCGTACACCTTATTTGTCGCCCACGACGCTCGAGTGGGGCGTGAACACGACTCATCAGATAGGCGGCATCTCACCGCAATACGACCAGCAGGGAAAACTGTGGATCTTTAACTCCTGGAGCGATGGCGGTCCCTATTCACACGCCTATACCGTTCCGTCGGGCTACAGCGCTATCAACCTCACGGCCAATTTCGTCGCTGGAACGATGGTAACGTTCCTGACCAACCCGCCCGGTCTGCCGCTGGTGGTGGACGGCCGCGACAATTATTCAAACTACACCTTCGCCTGGGTGCCGGGGAGCACGCATAGCGTAACCGCGCCCATGACCAACACTGATGTCAGCGGGAACGCGTATCAGTTCGATGGCTGGTCCAACCTGGGTCCGGCGACACAAGAGATCACGGCTTCGAGCGATGTCGCCGCCAACCGCTATACCGCCAATTACAAGCTGGCAGGTTCGATCACGATTCAGAGCTCACCCGCCGGTGTGCCCATGCAAGTGGACGGACAGGTTTGCACCACGCCATGCAATGTGATCCGTCCGATTGGCGCAACTGTGCGGATCGGCGCCCCGGCCAACTCCAGCCCCAGCGATGGCGTGCGCCTCGATTTTCTGGGATGGGCGGATAACGCCGCAGCCGCCAGAACTCTCACGGCCTCCGCACAGCCGCAGACACTGACCGCATCTTACAAACTGCGCTATCAGTTGCGCGCCACTTCCGATCCTGGCAATGGCGTGGTTTGGCAAACGCAGCCGGCCTCGCCGGATTTGTTCTTCGATGCACAGTCGCCCGTGTATGTTTCAGTGACCACGCAGCCTGGCTTCCGGTTTCTCAACTGGTCCGGCGACGTGAGCGGATCGATGCCCAGCGTGTCGCTGGTGATGACGGCGCCGCGCAGCGTGATTGCTCAGCTGAATCCGATCCCCTACATCGTTCCCGGCGGCATTCAGAACAGCGCCGCCCAAACGCCGCACAACACTGTTGCGCCCGGTTCGGCCGTAGCCATCTACGGTGTAAACCTAGCGGCCGATGTAGCCGCGGCTCCGGCTGGCAAGCTACCACACACGCTCGGTAACGTCACCGTGCGAGTAGGCGGTCAGGTAGTGCCCTTGTTTTTCGTCTCTCCCAACCAGATCAACGTACAGCTGCCTTCGAATCTGGTGGATGGCACACACACTCTGACGGTCCACTTGGATGGCAAGCCTGACGCCACCGAACGCTTCACCGTGGCTCGAAACGCCCCGGGCCTGTTCTCGTCCGGGGAAGGGAAAGCCGCTATCGCCGTTGCGACGCATCAGGATGGAACGACGATTTCTGCGCATAGTCCGGCGCGCCACGGCGAAGTCGTAACCCTCTATGGAACCGGCCTGGGCCCCTACCATCCCGAGCCCGCCGACGGTGTCGCTGTGCCGTCGAACGCCAAATTCCCGCTGGCTGATTCGGTCATGCTCATGAGTGGCAAGCAGCAGGCCAGCCCGGTTTGGGCGGGAGCAGCGGCAGCGAAAATAGCCGTGGCCGCGGTGCAAATCAAGATCGACGAGAGCTTTCCTCACGCCGCTAACGCCGCTGTGAAGATTCATGTCAATAACGCCGAAAGCAACACCGTGGTGCTGCCGGTTCAGTAAGCTGCAGCAACCGGTCAT
>DATLVQ010000704.1:0-2712 GCA_035577325.1 Bryobacteraceae bacterium
CACCAACGACGATTTCTGTCCCGGCTGCGGCCTGGAGTTGAAGGCGCTGCCTGTCGAAAAAGTAAATCTCTGGACCGATGTGTTCGAGCACGACCTGCAGGAGGGTTTCGATCCCAACCAGGTCTTCGATCACATCAAGCCCGGTCTCTTGAGTTTCGAAGGCTGGGGACTCGAGCGGCAATTGAGTGCCGAGCGGCGCGGCTACATCGAGGCCCTGCGGGCCGATATTGAGGCGCGCAAGAAGGCCATGCCGCCTCACTTCCCCTATGTCCACGGCGTCCAGGATGCCGAGAAGCCGGTCAATCTGAAGGTTAGCCTGCGCGGCAATCCGTTCAATCTTGGAGAAGAAGCTCCGCGCGGGTTCCTGTCAGTCTTGAGCCACGACGCCCCGATGGCTTTTTCGAAGGGAAGCGGGCGGCGCGAACTGGCGGATGCGATCGTTAAGCAGCCGATAACGATGCGGGTGATCGTGAATCGCGTCTGGAAGGGCCATTTCGGCACCGGCCTGGTCGATTCGCCCAGCAATTTCGGAATGACCGGCGAGCGTCCCACGAATCCCGAGCTGCTCGAATATCTGGCGCACTATTTCATTAGCAACGGTCTGTCGATCAAGAAACTGCATCGTGAAATTCTGCTGAGCTCCGTATATCAGTTGAGCGACGGCTACTCCAAGGAAAATTTCGACAAGGATGCTGCCAACCGGCTCTACTGGCGCGCCAACCGCAGGCGAATGGACTCCGAGCAGATCCGCGATTCCATGCTGTTCGTTTCGGGCGCGCTCGAAGCCAGGATGTATGGGCCGTCCTCGCCTTTGACGCCCGCGTACAACCGGCGCACGGTGTATGGGAAAGTCAGCCGTTACCGTCTGGACGAGTACCTGCAGCTGTTCGATTTCCCAAGTCCGAGCATGTCGAGCGAAAAGCGATTCGCCACCAACGTGCCTCTGCAGCGGCTGTTCCTGATGAACAGCGATTTCATGCAGCAGCAGGCCGAGTTGCTGGCGCGCCGCGTGGCGGCGGAGCCGGACAACGCCGCGCGCATTCGCAAGGCCTACAGCCTGGTGCTGGGCCGCGCGCCTGCCGACGCCGAACTGAGCGCCGGCATCGAATATCTGAAGCGCGAACCTATGCAGGAATACGAGGAGCGGAAGGCCGCCGCCGCGAAAAAGGAAGCCGAGGCGAAAACCGCTGAGGCGAAAAACACGAAGGACGGCAAGAGCGGCTCCCCGTTAGCTATGCCAACCGCCGGCCCAACGGGGTCGCGACAGACTCCAAAGTCCGACCTCGCCGCGGATGGCATGATGGCCGGCATTATGGCGGACGCGGCCAACAAGCCGCCCGACTACAAGCTACTGCCTCCGACTATCTGGGGCCGCTATCTGAAAATTCTGCTGAGCTCCGGCGAGTTTCTATATGTTGAGTGATCCTATGCGCGACGGACTTGCACACAGACCAGTCCTGCTTTTCCGGAAAGGCACCCACCATGTTGCCGCATAAAGCACCAACGCCCGTGACCCGGCGCGATGCGCTGTGCCGCATAGGCAATGGCTTCGGTATGCTGGCGTTTGCCGGCTTGGTCGGTGAGTCTCTGGCCAGAGCCGGCGCCATCGAGTCCAAAGATGGCGCGATCGAAGTGCGTAAGCTGGATCATCCCGCGAAAGCCAAGCGCGTTATCTTCCTGTTCATGAATGGCGGCCTTTCTCAAGTCGACAGCTTCGACCCCAAGCCCGCGCTCGACAAATATCACGGCAAGCCGCTGCCCGGCGGCTCCATCGCCACCGAGCGCAAGACCGGCGCGCTCATGCGCTCGCCCTTTCAGTTCAAGAAATACGGAAACTGCGGCATGCAGGTCAGCGAGCTATTCCCCTACGTGGGCGCGTGCGCCGACGATATCTGCTTCATCCGCTCGGTCTACACTGACATTCCGAATCATGAGCCTTCCATGCTCATGATGAACACCGGCCACAGCCAGGTGGGCCGGCCGTCGCTTGGTTCCTGGCTGACTTACGGTCTGGGGACCGAGAACAAGAATCTACCCGGATTCGTCGTGCTTTGTCCCGATGTTCCCACCACCGTCGGGCCGCCGCTGTGGAATTCGTCGTTCCTGCCCGCCGTCCACCAGGGTACCTACATCTCCGACAAAGTGGAAAAGCAGCTCGACGGCAAAATGGTGGGCAAAGAGTTCGATCCCCAAAAGCTGATTTCGTTCATCCACAACGAAAAATTCACGCTTCCCGAGCAGCGCCGCGAGCTTGACCTGCTCGAAAAGCTGGACCACATGCAGTTGGACCGCGCGCCGGCCAAAGATCCGCAGCTCGAAGCCGCCATTCAGTCCATGGAAATCGCTTACCGGATGCAGACCGAGGCGCCCGAAGTGTTCGATATCCGCAAAGAGACCGAAGCCACGCTCAAGCTCTATGGTCCCGGCAGCACGGCCCGCGGATGCCTCATTGCGGTCCGTCTGGCGGAACGCGGCGTCCGCATGGTCCAGGTCTACTACGGAAAAGGCGATCCCTGGGACGCCCACTCTGATATCCAGGCGCATCGGAAAAATGCCCACGATTCCGATCAGCCCTTTGCCGCCGTCATCAAGGACCTCAAATCACGAGGGCTTTTCAAAGACACGCTGGTAGTCTGCGGATCTGAGTTCGGTCGCACGCCGGTGATGGAGATCGGATCAGGTGCCGGTGGCGCACAGAACGGCCGGGATCAT
>DATLVQ010000705.1:0-2858 GCA_035577325.1 Bryobacteraceae bacterium
CTGGCGCTGGGCGCCGGCGTTCTGTACTTCATTGCCCTGTACGCGCTGGAGCACACCAGAGACAACCGCGCCGTGCTGTGGCTCGTTCTGCTGGGCGCGCTGGCCTTTCGCCTGACCCTGTTTCCACAACCGCCGTTACTCTCGACCGACGTTCACCGCTACCGCTGGGACGGCCACGTCCAGAACGAGGGCTGGAATCCCTACGCGGTAGCACCTACAGACGCGCGGCTTGCGCCGCTGCGCGATCCGGGCTGGTACATCATGCCTGTGCCGGAAATTCCCACGATGTACCCGCCGCTCTCAATGCTGATTTTTCGCGCGACCTGGCGCCTGCTGCCGGACCCGGTTGGTTTCAAACTGCCATTTCTGCTCGCCGATCTTGCCGTGGCGGCCATGCTCGCCGGGTGGATCCGTTCGACTGGGGGACGGAACTACCAGGTGGCGTTATACGCCTGGAATCCGCTGGTTATAGTCGAATTCGCATCCAGCGGCCACAACGACGCTCTCGCAATCGCCGCTGTCGTCGCTACGCTGTTGATTATACGGCGCTTTCCGGCAATGTCAACGCTTACGCTGACGGCCGGGGCGCTGGCCAAGGCCTTCCCCGCCGTGCTGTTGCCGCTGGCATTTTGTCGCGCAGGATGGCCGGGGAAGCTGCGTGGGTGGCTCGCGGCGGGCGGCTGTGCTGGCCTGACTGCGTTGTGCGTCTGCCCGTACCGCCATGGGTGGCGCGAATTTCTGGGGATGCTCAAATATTATCAATTTATCTTCCGGAACTACCATTCGAGCCTCTATCCGGTGTTGCTCTGGTTTTCCGGGTCGCACGTGATTGCCGCGGGAATTGGAGAGGGTGTTGTCATAGGGCTTGCTGTATGGCTGGCCTTGCGCCACGCGGATGCGACGCGCGCAGCATTTCTGCTGATCGGCACAGTGCTGCTCTTCGCACCGAACGGGTATCCGTGGTATTTCACCTGGATTGTGCCGCTCCTGTGTTTCTATCCGAGCCCGGCGTGGCTGCTGCTCACGATTCTCGAGTTTCTCTCGTACAAAATATTCATCAACTATCGCGCGTTAGGCGTGTGGCACTTCGATCCATTCTTTCAGTGGTTATGCTACGCGCCGTTCTATGCGCTGCTGGCATGGGAGTTCTTTCGAAAGAGGAAGAATTTTCGTGGAATCCCCGAATAGCGCAAAGAGGGGTTTGAGTGGCGCAAGCTTCAGCCTGTGGGGTTAGTCCTTGCAAGGTCCAACTTGCACAGGCTGAAGCCTGCGCCACTATATTCTTAATTCTTAGAGGTTGATGGAAAGTGTTACGTCGGGGCGAGGGCCCGGCGGGGGAGGCATCTTTGAGCGGTCCACTGGCCGATACAAAGTGTCGCGCTCGACGGGGACGCGGCCGGCATCGCGGATCAGGCGCTCGAGTTCCAGGCGCGGGGTGAACTCGGCGGTCTTGGCGCCGGCGTCATGGTAGATCTTTTCTTCGACGACGGTGCCGTCGAGATCGTCCGCGCCGAAGCGCAGCGCGATTTGCGCGATGGCCGGTGTGAGCATCACCCAGTAGGCTTTGATGTGATCGAAATTGTCGAGCAGCAGGCGCGAAATGGCGATCGATTTCAGATCGTGGTAGCCCGTGGGCGGCGGCAGGTGCGCGAGGCCGGTGTTGTCCGGGTGAAACGCCAGGGGAATGAACGCGGAGAAGCCGTGCGTCTCGTCCTGCAATTCGCGCAGCAGGAGCATGTGCTCGACGCGCTCCTCTTCGTTCTCAACGTGGCCGTAGAGCATCGTGGCGTTGGAGCGCAGGCCGATTTCGTGAGCCGTGCGGGCGATGTTCAGCCACTGCTGACCGCTGACTTTGTGATCGCAGATGATTTTGCGCACGCGCGGGTTGAAAATTTCGGCGCCGCCACCGGGGAGCGAATCGACCCCCGCTTCCTTCAGCTTGACCAATACGTCGCGGATGGGGAGCTTCGCGATGCGCGAGAAATAGCCCACCTCTACCATCGTGAACGCTTTTAGGTGCACGGACGGGCAGCGCTTTTTCAGGCCGCGCATTAAATCCAGAAAATATTCAAATGGCAAATCGGGGTGCAGGCCGCCGACCATGTGGAATTCGGTGGCGCCTTCGCGCATGCCCTGTTCGGCGCGCTGGTAGATTTCCTCGAGTGCGAAGGTGTATGCGCCGGGAGCGTTGGGGTCGCGTCCGAAGGCGCAGAGCTTGCAATGCGCGACGCACACATTCGTGGGATTGATGTGGCGATTCACGTTGAAGAAGCAGGTGTTGCCGTGCATTTTTTCGCGAACATAATTGGCGAGCCAGCCGATGGCGAGGAGATCCGGTGAGCGGTACATCGCCACGCCGTCCTCGGAGCTTAGGCGCTCGCCAGCGAGGACCTTGTCAGCGATGGGTTTCAGTTGCGCGTCGTTGATGCGTAGCTCGGTCATGGTTTGGGTAGCACAGACTTCAGTCTGTGGATTTCCAAATGATCTTGGCTGGCGCGCACGGTCCGGCTCAGCAATCGCAGCCTCACAGACTGAAGTCTGTGCTACTTCAGAGCAACCGCGGCGCCCCAGAACAACAGGAACAAGAGACTAATATAACCGTTCACGGTGAAAAACGCAGCATTCATCCGGGTCAAATCATTCGGCGAAACGAGCGAGTGCTCGTAGGCGAGCAAGCTCGCTACCACCACGATTCCCGCCCAGGCCGGCCATGGCAGATGGAAACTCCAGGCAAGCCAGGCGAGGAGCGCGATCATCAGCACATGCATCGCGCGCGCGATTGCCAGAGCTTTTGCGACTCCGAAGCGTTTCGGGACGGAGAAAAGATTCACCGACTTGTCGTACTCGAGGTCCTGGCA
>DATLVQ010000706.1:0-23174 GCA_035577325.1 Bryobacteraceae bacterium
GCCCGTCGATCGGCGACCGTATAGTCGTGTAGCCCAATTGCACCCGCGCGTTTTCCACCATGGCCTTGGTCGCAACAATCGCGGCGCGCGCGCTGCGCACCGCGGCTTCGTCGGCTTTCAGGCCTGCCGAAAGCGCATCTGCATTACTGCGCATCTGCTCGGCTTGATCTTTCGAAACGATGCCCGATTGGAACAGGCGCGCGTAGCGGTCGGCTTGCGACTGCGCGTACTTCTGCTGCGCCGTGTCGCGAACCAGGTTGGCCTCTGCCTGCCCCAGGGATGCCTCGTCTTTCGCCAGGTTGGCTTCCACCTCATTCAGCATGGCGTTGAGCGGCCGCGTATCGATAGTAAACAGCAGGTCGCCTGCCTTCACATAATCGCCCTCGCGGAAGTGCACCTGGGTGATCTCGCCGCCCACCTGCGCCTTCACCGTGATGGTGGAATATGCCTCGACGTTCCCGATGACCTCGATCTGCAACGGCACGTCCCGCCGTGTGGCCAAGGCCACCGTGACCGGCACGCCACCCTCGCCTTTGCGGCCCGTCGTCTGTGAGCCTTTACTGGTGCACCCCGTAATCGCCGCTACGCAGCCCAGCACAAGGACACACCACGCCGCCATTGTCCGCCGATCGCTCAAAACCGCGCTCCTCTGACCCATAAGTGGCGTCAATACTATGCTCAAAGTTACCATTCTCCAGGAGATTAGGGGGAATGGACAGGCCCATTAGGGCTAATGGTTTAGGGCCGCGGAAGGCTAGTACTGCTTTTTCTGGTCACGGCTTCGCGACCCCCGTCGGTGCTGAGCCATCACCAAAAGGAGCGATTGCGTCAAGCTAAACGAATGCTCCGCGACAAACCACTCGTTTCTGGATGGACTAACTTGGTTTCTCTACAGCACTTGCAGGATGATGCACTTCAAATAATGCGTCTCCGGCACCGTCAGCAGAATCGGGTGGTCCTGGGTCTGCGTGCGGCGCTCGATCACGCGCAGCTCGCGCCCGGAATCGAGCGCCGCTTCGGCTACGATTTCGAGCAGCATGGCCTCGCTGACGTGATGCGAGCAGGAGCAGCTCACCAGTATTCCGCCCGGGCCGAGCAGCCTCAGGGCGCGCAGGTTGATATCTTTATATCCGCGGGCGGCGGCGTCCAGATTGCGGCGGGATTTGGCAAATGCGGGCGGATCGAGCACCACTGTCGAAAACTCGCGTCGCGCTGAAGCATAACCGGCCAGAATTTCGAAAACGTCGGCTTCGCGGAAGGTGACGTTCGCGATCGCATTGGCAGCTCGGTTTGATTCCGCCATGGCCAGCGCCGGCCCGCTCGAATCCACCGCCTCCACCGATTCGCACTTCGCTGCCAGGTGCAGCGCGAAGCCGCCGGTTGAAGTGAAGCAGTCGAGCGCTTTGCCATGCGCATAACGCGCCGCGGCGGCGTAGTTCTCGCGCTGATCGAGAAAAATGCCGGTCTTCTGGCCGCGCAGCAGGTCGGCCCGAAACGCGAGGCCGTTCATGTGCACAGTCAACTCGGCGGGCGCTTCGCCGAAGACCACGCCGGTTTCGAGCGGCAATTGCTCATGTGTACGCACCGCGACGTCATTGCGGGCGATGATGCCGCGTGGTGCGAACAGATCCACCAGCGCCGAGACAATCCAATCCTTGGCCGCGTCCATGCCCTGGTCGAGCGTCTGAATGACGAGGTAATCGCCATAGCGGTCGACGATCAGCGCCGGCAACCGGTCGCCTTCGCCGTGGACCACGCGGTAGGCATCGGTGTCGCGCACCACCTGCCGGCGGTATTCGTTGGCCTCGGCGATGCGCCGCGCGAAAAACTCGCGGCCGATTTCCTGAGTCTCGGTCGAGAGCAGCCGCAGGCAGATTTGCGAGCTGGAACTGTAATGCGCCACCCCAATACCCCGGCCTTGATGATTGACGACTTTGACGATCGACCCCGGCGCCGCGTTGTCGCGCTCCACCACGTCGCTCGAGAAAATCCACGGATGTCCCGAAGCCACGCGGTCCGCGGCCTTCCGATTGACTTTCACCTCGGTCACCGCGCTGGCCTCGCGTGGCGCGGGCGCTTCTGCCCGCGTGTTTTTCTTCGTGTTCGTGGGTTCGCACAGGCGTGACAGCTTGTGCAAGGTTGGTCCATCAGCGCATCGCCTGAAGCCGCGCGATGCGATCTTCGGTGGAAGGGTGCGTCGAGAACAAGTTGAGGAACATCCGGCCGCTGAACGGCTTGATGATGAACAGGTGCGCCGTTGCCGGCGATGCGTCCATGGGAATCTGCTTCGAGTACGTTTCCAATTTATTTAAGGCGGAGATTAGGTTGTACGGCGTGCCCGTGTATTTGGCCGACGCCTCATCGGCGTCATACTCGCGCGTGCGTGAAATCGCCATCTGGATCAGCATGGCCGCGATGGGCGCGAGAATAATCATGAGGATGCCGCCCCAACCACCGCCACCCTCGTCCTCGTCATCCCGGCGGCCGCCGCCGAACCAGAACGCCATGCGCGCCGCCGATGTGATAGCCGCCGCGATCGTGGCCGCCACCGAGCTGATGAGAATGTCGCGATGCAATACGTGGCCCAGCTCATGCGCCACGACTCCTTCGATCTCGCGGTCGTCCATCACCCGTAGAATGCCCGTTGTGAACGCCACCGATGCGTGCTCCGGGTTGCGCCCCGTGGCAAAAGCGTTGGGCGAATCTTCGCCGATCAGCCACAACTTTGGCATTGGCAGGCTCATGCGCCGGGCCAGGTTCGCCACAATCGGCTCGACGCGCCGGTACACTTCCGGATTTTGCTCCGGCGTCACCGGCTGCGCCGAGTAGCTGGCCAGCGCGATCTTGTCGGAAAAGAAGTAGCCGGCAAAATTCATCACTACCGCCAGCACCAGCCCTAAATAGATGCCGTTCCGGCCGAACATCAACTGACCGCCGAAAATCAGCAGTCCGCTCAGCAGGCCCAGCAGCAGGACGGTCTTCAATGTATTACCGCTATGCATATTAAATGAGACGGCGTTGCAGCCCGTCCCGTCTCTAGTCAAAACCTCTTAGAGAGGGGGCAAGCTTCCTTTCATTGTGTCACGGGTTCGGCGATACGCCGCGTGAATTCGAGCGTCGGCTTCTCCGCGTCTCCCTCCACCACTACCGTGTCGCCCGGCGAAAAATCGCCGTTCAGCAGCCGTAGCGAGAGCGGATCTGTTATCAGGCGCTGAACTGCGCGCCGCATCGGCCGCGCCCCGTACGCCGGATCGTAGCCTTCCGCCATCAGCACGTCTTTGGCGCTCTGCGCGACTTCAAGGTGCAGTCCCTTGCCCGCCAGCAATTCCGCCACCCGGCGGATTTGAAGATCGACGATCTGCGTCAGATGTTCCTTGTTCAGCGCATTGAACACAATAATGTCGTCCACGCGATTCAGAAATTCCGGCCGGAACGTTTTGCGCAATGAGTCGAGCAGGTTCTTGCGCACTTCATCATTGCCGGTCTGCTTCACGTTGACCGAGAAGCCGATGGATCCCATCTGCCGGATCTCGCCGGAGCCCACGTTCGAGGTCATGATGATGACCGTGTTGCGGAAGTTCACCGTGCGGCCCTGGCCATCTGTTAGCCGCCCGTCGTCCAGAATTTGCAGCAGCGTGTTGAATACGTCCGGGTGCGCTTTTTCGATTTCGTCGAACAGCACCACCGCGTACGGCCTCCGCCGCACGTACTCGCTCAGCTGCCCGCCTTCTTCGTAGCCTACGTATCCGGGCGGTGCGCCGATCATCCGCGACACCGCATGTTTCTCCATATACTCCGACATGTCCACGCGGATCATGGCTTTTTCGTCATCGAACAGGAATGCCGCCAGCGCCCGCGCCAGTTCGGTTTTACCCACGCCTGTCGGCCCCAGGAAGATAAAGCTGCCGATCGGCCGGTTAGGGTCGCTCAGGCCCGCTCGATTGCGTCGGATGGCGTTCGATACCAGCGCCACGGCTTCGTCCTGCCCCACCACGCGATCCCGCAGCCGTTCTTCCATGTGGATGAGCTTCTGAATCTCGCCTTCCAGCATGCGTGTCACCGGAATACCCGTCCATTTAGCGACGATACGCGCTATGTCTTCCTCGTCGATCTCTTCTTTGAGCAGTGGCGTGCCGGATTTGATGGTCTCCAGCTCCTTGGTGGCACCTTCCAGCTTTTTCTCGATTTCCCCCAGACGGCCGTAGCGCAGTTGCGCGGCCTTCTCCCAATCGCCTGCACGGCTGGCATTCTCTTCTTCATGCCGCGCCTGATCCAACTCTTCTTTGAGCTGCTGGACGTGGCTGATCGCGCTCTTCTCGCGGTTCCAACGTTCCCTGAGACTGGCCGATTCGGCGCGAATCCGCTCCAGCTCGTTTTCGACCGCCCGCAGCCGTTCCTTGGATGCCAGATCACTCTCGCGATTCAGCGCCTGCCGCTCGATCTCCAGCTGCGTGATACGCCGGTCCACTTGGTCGACTTCGATGGGCATCGAGCCAATCTCGATGCGCAGCGCTGCGCCCGCTTCATCGATCAGGTCGATCGCCTTGTCCGGCAGAAAACGGTCCGTAATGTAGCGGTTCGAGAGCACGGCGGCCGCCACGATGGCCGAATCCTTGATGCGCACGCCGTGGTGGATTTCGAGCTTTTCTTTCAAACCGCGCAGAATGGCAATGGTATCGTCGATCGTCGGTTCCCCCACCATGACCATCTGGAAACGGCGCGCCAGGGCGGCGTCCTTTTCGACATATTTCCGGTACTCGTTCAGCGTCGTGGCGCCGATGCAGCGCAGTTCACCGCGCGCCAGCGCCGGTTTCAGCATGTTGGCCGCGTCGATCGCTCCTTCGGCCGACCCCGCCCCCACCAGCGTGTGCAGCTCGTCGATGAAGCAGATGATCTCGCCGTGCGATTCCGTGATTTCCTTCAACACGGCCTTCAGCCGGTCCTCGAATTCACCGCGAAACTTGGTGCCCGCCACCATCGAGCCCAGATTCAACGACGCCAGCCGCTTGTTGCGCAACTGCTCCGGGACATCGCCTTTCACGATGCGCTGGGCGAGCCCTTCGACGATGGCCGTCTTCCCCACGCCAGGCTCGCCGATCAGTACCGGATTATTTTTGGTGCGCCGGCTCAGCACCTGCATGACCCGCCGGATTTCTTCGTCGCGCCCGATCACCGGATCGAGTTTGCCCTTGCGCGCCAGGTCAGTCAGATCGAGCGCATAGCGCTCCAGCGCCTGGTACTTCGTTTCCGGATTCTGATCCGTGATGCGCTGCGTACCCCGCACCGAGACCAGGGCCTTTAGGATGGCGTCGTAACTGGCGCCGGCGCGGTCGAGCAGTTGTCCCGCTGGTTCGTGTTTCTGCTGTGCAATGGCCAGCAGCAAGTGCTCGGTCGAAACGAACTCGTCCTTGAATTTTTCGGCTTCCTCGAAGGCCCGCTCGAAAACCTGGTTGAGGGCAGGGGCGATGTACATGCCCGTCCCTGTGCCGCTGACTTTGGGCACGCCCGCCAGCATGCGTTCGGCTTCGAGCACCACTGCGTCCGGATGCACGTCGCACTTCTCGAGCACCGGGCGCACGATGCCCTCGCGCTCGCTTGCCAGCGAAATCAGCAGATGCAGCGGTGTCAGTCCCTGATGCTGATTCTTATCCGCGATCGCCTGCGCTTGCTGGACCGCTTCTTGAGCTTTCTGTGTAAGTTTGTCAAAACGAAACAATGATGGCCCGCTTTCTAAATGCGAGCCGGGACCGGACGTCTACGTGCGTCCGGCCCCGGCCTGAGAACTTCTTCCTGTTTGGATGCTCAACTTTACTGTTTGACCTCAACCCGCACCTGTTTCGGCTTGGCGGTTTCTTTTTTTGGGAGCTTCACTGTCAGGACGCCATTCTTATAGTCCGCCGAAACTTTCTCCGTGTCCACGGAGTTCGGTACGGCAAAGCTCCTCAGGAAACTGCCGTAGCTGCGCTCGATCCGGTGATAACCCTGGGCAGAGGCGTCTTCTTCAAAGCGCCGTTCTCCCTTGATCGAGAGCGTCTGATTCTCGACCCGGACCTCGATGTCCTCCAACTTGACATCGGGCAGGTCGGACTTCACTACCAGCTCATTTTCGGTCTCCAGTATGTCCACCGCCGGCGACCACGGCCGGCTGGTACGCGGCTCGCTCATGAGCCGGGTAACGGCGTCTTCGAACAACCGAAGGCCGCTGAAAGCATCAGGCTGCAATGACATAGCTTTTTCATCTCCTGTTTTGGCGGTATGGAGCGTCGCCCGCCATAATCTAATTACTATATAAGCATAAAATATGAGTGTTATATTGTCAATAGTTCCAAGTGGAACTGCAGAAAGATTGTTAAGTATTTATTTAACAATTAGTTACACGTAATACTTGGACTCCGGTAAGCGCCTGTAACGCCCCATTGCCGCCCGAGCATCTCGGCTATACGCCCGACCGGCTCGAGCCCTCGCCGGAATTTCGTAAAATTCGCTTGACGGTCAAAACGAAAGGCCTGATCGTGCAGGCGCGCGACGGATATTACGCGGACCGGTAGCGGTTAGGTCCGGGGTCAGCGCCAGCTGTCCACATCCGCGCCCTTGGGCGCCATCTTCCGCATGTATTCGGCGAACACCGGCACGTAATAGACTTCCAGCGCCTCCCCGGCCGGAATATTTCCCACAAAACAGTGTGGCTCGTTGTTGCCGTATTCGATGCTGCCGCCGTAGAAAGGGCCTTTTCCAGGCAGTTTCGTGGTGTTCAGGAAGTCCTCCATTTTGTGAACGGCGGTATCGAGGTAGAAAGTATCCTTCGTGCCCATGGTGATATGCAGTTTGCCGATCAGCCTGGGACCGAGCCGTTCCCAATCGCGCTGCAGGGTGGCGGTAAGGTCGAAGTGTTCTCGCCAATAGCGGGCAACTTCCGGGTTGATCTCGCCGGTCTCGGAGTTCCAGAGCTGCGCCGTATACCCGTCCGGACCGGCGGGACCGAATGTGGCGTGAAACGCGTCCATTTGCCCGCCGGAGCGGCCATGCGTGCCTATCACGGACTCCTGCCGGCTGAAGTCCTCCATCGTGGTGAATATGTGATCGTTCGGCATCCTTCCTACCGGCCGGGGCAGCTTTTGAAACGGTCCGATGTCGAAGTATGCATTCTTGTCCGTATACACATTGGTGAGCTGGAATGCGTGAAAGTCGACCGGGTCGGGACAAAAGCCCCAGGCGCCGCCGAAATAATCCGGATAAAAAATTTGCTCGGCGAGGGTCATCCAGCCACCAGTCGATCCACCAAACAGTACGCGCGCCCACGGCTCGCCGATGGCACGGAATTGCTTTTCGACCGCCGGATAGAGCTCCTGCGTGAGCGCGTCGCCGTACGGTCCCATATTCGCCGTGTTGACGCCGTAGGAATCGTCGTAATAGGGCGTGGGGTGTTGGGTGAGCACGACCAGGAATTTAGGTAGACGGCCCGAGGACCATTCCTGAAAGAAGCGATATGCGCGGTCGGCCTGGCGCCGCTGGCCGCCCTTCATTTCCGGTGACGGCGGCGTCTCGCGGAAGCCGAAGCCGCTGGGAAAGTGGGTCTGCTCGAAGGCGACCGGATAATGCTGCCGCGGTTTTTCATCGAAGCCTTCGGGAACCAGGACGATAGCGCCCAGGTGCATGGGCCTGCCCCAGAACGCAGTGAGAAGCTTGCTCTCGATCTGCAGGTGGCGTACGAATTTGGTGTCCTTGGGCGGATCGATGGGCTGGATGACCTCGGTCATCTCGATGGGCACAACGGTGTCGGCGCCGATTTCGACTTGCTTGGGCTTGCTCATGAGGTTGCCGGGAGAGGAGTTCCACTGCTGGCCCTCGCCGTGATCCATGTGTAGTTTCAAGGTGTGGCCGCCGGCGCGGTGAAACGTTTCGTAGATGTTGAGCACGGCCTGGACGTTGTATTTGCCGGGAGCGAGATCGTTCAGGCTGCGCAGCGGATGACCAGCCGCTTTGCTATCGACGCGCGCCGTCTCGTCAGGCTTGAGACCGTCGACATCGAGGCCGAAGATCTGCTGGGTTTCGGTCCCCCACGAAACCTGAAAGCGCGGCTCGCCTTCCAGCTCCTTAGACACGATTACAATGAGGCGGCCGTCGGCCGGCGACGACTGCGCTTTGGCGGGGAAGCTCACGTCAAAGCGCGGCGCGGCGAGAAGGGTTGTCGAGAGGATCAGCAACAGGGCGGCGGTGCGCATAGATGAAGAGTAGCAAAGAGAGGGAAGGTTCCAGGTGTCAGGTATCAGCACGCGAATCGGCGACGTGTGTTGTAGCCGATGTTCCGGTGGCATGGACAGGCGCGATATTGTCAGTTGTGCACATGCAGGCCGGCTTGTATGGGACCTTGTCAGCGGGAGTGTACACGCTGCGGCGTTAGGCGCGGGCGATCCTCTATTTCCAGCCAGCCGTTTTTGGGGCTGATCGTACCAAGATCGTCCCGAACGGTCACAAGGTGCAGAGCCGAATCACATATAATTATTCGTTAGTATGTGTTTAGACCTGCTGTGGGCCGTTCGTTGGCTGCGCAGGAATCCGCTCTTTACCGCGGCCACAGTTTTTGTTTTGGCATTGGGAATCGGGGCGAACACAGCCGTCTTCAGCATTGTGGATGCCGTCCTCCTGCGACCCTCCCCATTTCCTTCCCCGGAAAGCCTCGTGCGGATCGAAGAGAGCACCACCAGCCGCACGTTGGCCGGCGTGCCGGTCAATGACTACCAAAAATGGGCCGGCCGCACCGACATCTTTGAAAGGACAGCAGCGTTCCTCAGGGATACCGTGACGCTCACCGGAAACGGCGAGCCCGAACAAGTCATCGCGGTGCGCGCGTTAGGCCTTTTTCCAGTGCTCGGAACGCCAGCCCGATTGGGCCGGACGCTCATCGCATCCGACGACGAAGCCGGCAGCCAGAGTGTCGCCGTGCTCAGCGATCGGATCTGGCGGCGGCGCTACCACTCCGATCCAAACGTGATCGGCCGCGAGATCACGATTTCTGACGAATCTTACACCATTGTTGGTGTCATGCCGGCGGATTTTGAGTTTCGGTATTCTGAGGCTGAACTCTGGATGCCGCTGCGCCTGACTCCGACATCCCCTTGGCTCCAGGTCGCAGGGCGCCTGCGCGCGGGAGTCTCCCTGGCGCAAGCCCGGAGTGGGCTTGCAATTGTCGCCCGTCAGATCGAACGGGAAGCGCCCAAAGATCGCCCCGGCCTGCAGATACGGGTCACGCAATGGCGCGATACGCCGGACCAGAAATACAAACTGACCCTGATTTTTGTCCTGGCCGCCGTCGGTTTGATGATGTTGATCGTGTGCGCCGATGTTGGCGGGCTTCTCTTGAGCCGCGCCGTGCAGCGCCAGAAGGAGATCTCCATCCGCGCATCGCTCGGCGCCGGACTATGGCGGATTGTCCGGCAACTGCTCTCGGAAACGCTGCTTCTGGCGATGTTCGGCACCCTGGCCGGGATCGTGGTGGCGTGGTACTTGCTGGCGCTTCTGACAAAGCAGTTGGCCGCGCTGCCCATCGTGCTTCCTCACTTGCGGCAGGCAGGACTCAACGGACGAGTGCTGGTCTTCAACATCATCCTGTGTCTGCTTCTTGCCATCCTGTGCGGCCTGGCACCTACGCTGCTCGCGGTGCGAACCGATCTCCAGGGTGTATTACGCAGCGGATCCGGGAGCAGCGGGCTCAGAAGCTCCCGGCGGCTCTTCTCTGTACTCATCGCCTTGGAAGCGGGATTCGCTTTCCTACTACTGGTCGGATCCGGCCTCATGATCCGCAGCCTTGTCCGGTTGCAGCAGGAAGACCATGGCTTCCGTCCCGATCATGTACTCACATTGCGCGTCCCCGTTGGGACGCTTACGCAGCCGCGACCAACTGGTAAGTATGACACTAGAGCGCGCCAGATCGCCTACTATCGCCAGATTCTGGAACGCGTGAAAGCAATACCGGGGATCAAGGCTGCCGCTATCGTAAACAACCCGCCTCTTTCCGATATCAACAGCTCTCTTAATTTTGGACTTGCCGGGCCCGACGGCAAGCCTCAAGATACATCAGCCCGGTGTGTCAGTCCGGAATACTTTGCCGCGATGGGCATTCCACTGATCGCCGGCCGCACTTTTGCAGACACCGATCAGGCCGGCGCCCCCGAAGTAGCGATCATCAACGAGTATCTTGCCCGCCAGCTCTTCCCGAACCGGAACCCGCTGGGCCAAAGGCTCGCCGGCGGATCGACTCCTTCCGGTCCGACGATCGTCGGCGTAGTGAGGAACTCGTCCCAGAGGAGTTACGAATTACCGCCCGCGGGTGAAGTGTACATCCCATATCAGCAGTATATTTTTGCGACGTTCATGTCCACTATCGTGGTGCGAACGGAGGGAGAACCGACGGCCTTCGCTCCGGCTCTGAGAAAGCAGGTTTGGGCAGTGGATGCGAACCAGCCCGTGATCAGGGTGGAACCAATGGAAGAGATGATTGCGAATTCCATCTGGCGTCCGCGGTTTTCGGCATGGATATTTGGTGTGCTGAGCGGCCTCTCCGTTATTCTGGCGGCGATGGGAGTCTATGGTGTAGTCGCGTACACGTCCGCTCTGCGTGCCCGGGAGATCGGCATCCGAATGGCGCTAGGTGCGAGTACCAATAACGTCTTAGCCGTGATTCTACGCGGCGCGATGATTCCGCTGCTATCCGGTATTGGCCTGAGCGTGGTAGCCGCACTGCTGCTGTCGCGGCTTCTGACGGACCTGCTGTATGGGATTAGCGGCAGCGATCCCATCAGCTACATCAGCGCCGGCATCCTGCTACTGACGATTGGAACAGCCGCCAGTGCGCATCCTGCATGGCGGGCGGCGACCTGTGATCCGCTCCAGACGTTACGCTCCGAATGAAGTGACAGCATAATCCGACCCGCGAATTGACCCTGGGAAGCCGGGCAAAGTTTACGAATCGTGCTTCAGAACGCCGATTACGAATCCGCTCGTCCGGGAAGGGAAGACCAACCGCCGCTGCGCGTCAAGCTGAAGTCAAACTATGGCGGCCAATTGAAACTGAGCTTTCTGCAATAAAAAAAGCCGCCGGGACAATGTCCACGGCGGCTGATTGTTGCGATTAGAAATTGCCGCGCGCTACTTCTCTTCTTCCTCTTGCCCTTCTTCCGGTTCGCGGCCTTCGCGCTGGGCTTTGAGGCGCTCTTCCCGGCGCCTGGCGCGTTCAGCGGCGCGCTTCACCAGCTCGGAACCGACGAGCTCGATGATGGCCTGTTCGGCGCCGTCACCTTTGCGGAAGCCCAGGCGAACGATGCGCGTATAGCCGCCGGCGCGCTGGCCGAAGCGGGTGCCGAGCGTATCGAACAGCTTTTTCACCGACGCCGGAGTTTCGAGAAATGCCGCGGCCTGGCGGCGCGTGTGGAGAGTGTCGCGCTTGGCCAGCGTAATCATGCGATCCACCAGCGGCTTGATGGCCTTGGCCTTGGGCACGGTGGTGATTACGCGCTCCTGCTCGATCACGCTGGTCACCAGACCTTTGAGCAGGGAATTGCGGGAACCGATGTCCCGCTTGAGTTTTGATCCGCCTCGTCTGTGTCTCATGAATACCTTTATTCGCCCGGTTGTTCGGGCTGCTCGTACTGGGCTTCCTCCTCGGGCGTCATTTCGGGTATGGAGCCGGGCGCGGGAGCGGGAGGCGCGACCAGACGGCCGTGCGCATCCACCTTCATGCCTAGTGAAAGCCCCATGTTGCCCAGGATTTCCTTGATCTCGTTGAGCGACTTGCGGCCGAAATTCTTGGTGCGCAACATCTCAGCTTCGGTCTTCTGCACCAGCTCGCCGATGGTTTGAATATTGGCGTTCTTGAGGCAGTTGTAGGAGCGCACGCTCAGCTCGAGCTCTTCGACCGATCGGTTCAACTGCTCGCCCATCTTGTCGAGCGAGCGCTCGGCGGTCTCTTCAGTGGCCTCGGGCAGCTCTTCAAAGTTAATGAAGATCGCCATGTGGTCCTTGAGCAGCTTGGCGGCATAGCCGATGGAGTCCTGCGGCGAGACCGCGCCATTAGTCCAGACTTCGAGCGTGAGCTTGTCGTAATCGGTCATCTGGCCGAGGCGCGCGGCTTCGACCGTGAAATTCACTTTGCGCACGGGCGAATGGACGGAGTCGATCGGGATGTAGCCAAGGGCCAGATCTTCGTCGAAATTCTTGTCGGCGCTAACATAGCCGCGGCCGGTTTTGAGGCGCATCTCGATGTTGAGCTTGCCGCCTTCGCCTACGGTGGCAATGTGCAGGTTGCGGTCGAGGACTTCGATGTCCTGGTCGGTCTGGATCTGGCCGCTGAAAACTTCGCCGGCATGATCGACGGTAAGCCGGACGGTTTTCGTGCCTTCGGTCATGATCTTGAACGGAATCTGCTTGAGATTGAGGATGATGTCGGTGGCGTCTTCGACCACGCCGGGGATGGGGCTGAATTCGTGCTCGACCCCTTCAATGCGCACGGCCGTAATGGCGGCGCCCTCGATGGAACTCAACAGCACGCGCCGGAGGCCGTTGCCGATAGTGGTGCCGAAGCCGCGTTGAAAAGGTTGCGCCGTGAACATGCCATACCGGTCGGTGAGAGTCTCGGTATTGGCGACTAATCTTTTGGGTTTTTGAAAGCCTTTGAACATTGTTTTAAGACCTCTTTCACCGTGGAGATGCTGTGACGCGAAAGAACGAGTTCAACTCCGCCTCCCGGCGCCTCTACGGTTCAATTTCTTACTTCGAGTACAACTCCACGATGAGCTGCTCGTTGATTGGAATCTGCACCAGTTCGTCCCGCTTGGGCAGGCCGGTGATTTTTCCATGCAGGTTTTCGCGGTCGACATCCATCCAGCCGGGCGAAGGCGCATGCGCGGTGGCATCGCGGGCCGCGAGAATCGTCGGATTATTTTTGCTTGGCTCGCGCACTGCAACTTCGTCGCCGGGCTTCACCTGGAACGAGGGGATGTTCACCTTGCGGCCATTCACCTGGATATGGCCGTGGCGCACGATCTGCCGGGCCTGGGCGCGGCTGGTCCCGAAACCCATGCGATAAATGACATTGTCGAGCCGGCGCTCGAGCCCGACAAAGAGATTCTCGCCGGTAATACCCTTCTGGTGCGCGGCCTTTTCGAACCCGTTGCGAAACTGCGCTTCGAGCAGTCCATAGACGCGGCGCAGCTTCTGCTTTTCGCGGAGCTGGAGGCCGTAGCCGACCAGTTTTGCCTTGCGGTCCTTGCCATGCTGTCCGGGAACGAAGTTACGCTTTTCGATAGCGCACTTCTCGCTGTGACAGCGCTCACCCTTGAGAAATAGCTTCATGCCCTCGCGCCGGCATAGCCGGCAAACGGGGCCTAGATAACGTGCCAAAAGAAAACCTCCTCGGTACTTGTCACGTGCAGTTTACAGTCGCGAACGACCTTCATCCTGCTTAACGTAGGTTTCAGGCGCCAGGCATCAGCACATGTTTGCTGAAACCTGGCACCTGACACCTGCTTTTCAAACCCTTCTCTTTTTCGGCGGCCGGCATCCGTTGTGCGGGATGGGTGTTGCGTCCTTGATGTTGCGGACTTCCAAACCCGCGGTCGAGAGAGCGCGTACTGCCGATTCGCGGCCCGAACCTGGACCGCTGATACGAACTTCCACCGTGCGCATGCCGCTTTCACCGGCTTTATTGGCCGCGGTCATGGCGGCCTGCTGGGCGGCAAAGGGGGTGCCCTTGCGCGACCCGCGGAAACCGAGCGAGCCGGCGCTCGACCAGGAAATGGTGTTGCCCTCCTGGTCGGCAATGGTCACGATGGTGTTATTGAACGTTGCCTGGATATGCACGATGCCCGAATGGACGACGCGCTTCTCCTTCTTCTTGAAAACTTTCTTCTTCGGTGCTTTCGCCGGAGCTTTCGCCATAGATTAAGTTTTCCCCGCGGCTTTCTTCTTGTTGGCAATAGTTCCGCGGCGCGGGCCTTTGCGCGTACGCGCGTTGGTGTGAGTCCGCTGGCCGCGCACCGGAAGGCTGCGGCGGTGCCGCATGCCGCGGTAGGAGCCCATCTCGATGTGGCGCTTGATATTCATCGAGACTTCCTTGCGCAGATCACCCTCTACCGCGCCTTCCTCTTCGAGGATGGTTCGCACTTTGTTGATTTCATCCTCGGTCAGGTCACCGATCTTCTTGTCGAACTCGATTCCCGCGCGGTGGAGCAGGGAACGCGAACGGCTGCGGCCGATGCCATAAATGTAAGTCAGACCGATTTCCGCCCTCTTCTTCGGCGGCAGATCTACGCCTGCAAGACGTGCCATAACTCTCCTATCCCTGACGCTGCTTATGTTTTGGATTCGAGCAGATGACCCGCACCACGCCCTGGCGGTGAATCACCTTGCACTTGTCGCAAATTTTCTTGACTGACGCTCGTACTTTCATAATTTTTAGGTGCCAGGTTTCAGGTGCCAGGTGTTAGCGAAATCCAAAACCTGAAGCCCTTGGCCTGCTCACAGCTTCTTCAAAATCCGGCCGCGGGTTTGATCCCGCGCGGCCAGCTCAATCTCAACTTTGTCGCCAGGCAAGAGCCGGACGAAATTGCGTTCCGCCATCCCAACAGCATGGGCCAGCACTTCACGGCCCTTGCCCACGTCGATTCTAAAAACCAATTGCGGCAACTCGGCCAACACCACGCCCGCGACCCGGTTGTTAACATCTGGCACCTGAAACCTGGCACCTTTCTCAGGGTCTCGTCAGCACCCACGGCCCGTTCGACGTCACGGCTACGCAATGCTCGAAATGCGCCGAATTCGAACCATCCTTGGCTACCGCGGTCCACTTGTCGCCCAAAACCTTGGCATCCGGCTTGCCCGCATTCACCATGGGCTCGATGGCCAGGACCATGCCCTCTTTCAATCGCGGGTTCTCGTTCTTGCGGTCCACGTAATTCGGAATCTGCGGCTCCTCGTGCAGCTGCGTTCCGATTCCGTGGCCCACATATTCCCGCACCACCGAATACCCGTTCGAAACCACGTGGCGCTCGACCGTGCCGCAAATATCGAACAACCGGTTGCCGGCGCGCACCTGCTCGATCGCCAGCTCGAGCGATTCTTCCGTCACTTCCAGCAGACGTTTGGTCTCGCCGCTCAACTCGCCCACACCTACCGTGACGGCCGAATCGCCGTAATAGCCGTCCAGCTGTACGCCGGTATCGATGGAGACGATATCGCCCTTCTTCAAAACCCGTTTGGGCGACGGAATGCCATGCACGATCTCGCTGTTCACCGAAGTGCAGAGCACGTATTTATATCGCTCGCCCGCCGCCGGAACGAAATAGCCTTTGAAGGCCGGCCGCGCTCCCGCATCGGCGATCATGCGTTCCGCCGCCAGTTCCAGATCGTACGTGCTGACCCCTTCCTGGACCATGTCGCCCAGGTCTTTCAGGATCTGGTACACCAGAATCCCACTGCGCCGCATTTTCTCCAGTTCGGCGGCTGTCTTGCGAATGATCATTGCTTCCGGATCAGCGCCTCAATTTGCCGGAACACCTGTTCCGGAGTCTCGTGGCTGGCATCAATTTCGTATAAACTCTCGCCCTTTTCGCGGAAATAATCCAACAGAGGCCGGGTCTGCTTCTCGTAGGCCTCCAGACGCTGCCGGATCACCTCTTCGCGATCGTCTTCCCGGACCACCAATTTTGCTCCATCCAGGTCGCACACGCCCGGCACCTTCGGTGGTTTTGAATTCTCGTTGTACAAGGTGCCGCACACGGGACACTGCCGGCGTCCGGTAAGGCGAGCAATAATTACATTGTAATCCACTACGAGGTGAAGCACCACCTCGTGAATCCCCCGACCCGAGAGCATGCTGCAAAGCATCTCGGCCTGCGCCCGCGTCCGCGGGTAGCCGTCCAAAATAAACCCGTTCGCCGCATCGGGCTGCGCCAGCCGCTTTTCCACCAGGGCGTTCACTACTTCATCCTTGACCAGAATGCCGGCCTTCAACTTGGCCTCAACCTTGGTACCCACCGCGTTCCCCTTGCGCACATGCTCGCGCAACATGTCGCCGGTCGATATCTGCGGAATACCAAGCTCCCTCACGAGCAGCTTCGACTGCGTCCCCTTACCCGAACCGGGCGAGCCAAAAAGAACCAGCGCCAGCGGAACTTTCGGGCTTGGGATTCGGCTGTCATGGCCGTGAACATTGACAGGTCCGGTTGTCCCTTCGGTATTCACCAGCCCACTTTTTTGCAATGGCAAGTCGTTGGTCCCAAGTTCTGTATCCTGCCGCTAAAACGTCGTTCTGCGCCCGCGGATCCGGCCCGCGCGGGGTGTAAAGCCTTCGTAGTGGCGCATAATCAACTGCGCCTCAATCTGGTTGACGGTGTCCATGGCCACGCCTACCACGATCAGCAGCGAAGTACCGCCGAAATAAAATTGCACGTTCAGCCCTTCCAGCAGGAACCGCGGGAAGTGCGCATCGATCCAGTTGCCGAGCAGCGGCAGGTGCTGCAGATGAATTCCCGAAATCATGATGTCCGGAATCAGGCACAGGATGGAGAGATAGATGCCGCCCACCACGGTGATTTTGGTCAGGATGGCGTTCATATACTCGGCGGTGTTGCGTCCCGGCCGGATGCCTGGAATGAATCCACCGTACTTGCGCATATTGTCGGCGGCTTCGTTCGGGTTAAAAATGATGGACACGTAGAAAAAGCAGAAGAACACGATGCCCACCACGAACAGAACCACATAGAGCGGCTCGCCGTGCTGAATGGATAGCAGCATCCCGCTCAACCACTTGCTGTTCTGCACAACAGGCAGGCCGCGCAGGGTTTGCGGAAAGGCCAGAATCGAGGAAGCGAAAATCACCGGGATGACGCCGCCGGCGTTCACTTTGAGCGGCATGTGCGTCGATTGGCCGCCCATCACGCGCCGGCCGACTACGCGCTTGGCGTATTGCACCGGGATGCGGCGCTCGCCGCGCTCCACCAGGACAATGAACGCCACGACTGCAATCATCATGATCAGGATGATCGCGAGCGTAATGGGGCCCCACTCCTTGGTGACGAACACGTTCTGATAGATATTGCGAATGGCTTGCGGCAGGCCGACCACGATGCCGGCGAAGATAATGAGCGACATGCCGTTGCCCACGCCGCGATCGGTAATCTGCTCGCCCAGCCACATAATGAAGGCCGTGCCGGTGGTGAGTGAGATAATGGTCATCAGCACGAAGCCGAAGCCGGGGTTGATCACGATATTCCCCTGCATGGCCTGCAGGCCGGTGGCAATGCCGAAGGATTGCATGAGCGCCAGGATGACGGTCAGATACCGGGTCCACTGCGTGATCTTGCGCCGGCCCAGCTCGCCCTCTTTCTGCAGTTTCTCGAGCGTCGGGACAACCACGGTGAGCAACTGCAGAATGATCGACGCCGTGATGTAGGGCATGATGCCCAGGGCAAAGATCGTCAGCCGCCGGATATTACCGCCGGCGAACAAATCGAAGAAGCCAAAGATGGTGCCCTGGTTGCGCTGAAAGAAATCCGTCCAGCGATGGATATCAATTCCGGGGGTGGGGATATGGCCGCCCAGGCGGTAGACCGCCAGGAGGCCCAGCGTGAAGAACACGCGCCTGCGCAGATCCGGGATCCGGAAAACGTTCGCAATGGCTTCGAAGAATTTCATGATCGTGCCTCGGCCAGGCTACTTTTCGGGGGCTGCAGCTCCGATAACCGCGGCTTCGCCGCCGGCCTTTTGAATTTTCTCAATGGCGGACTTGGAAAACAGGTGCGCCTCCACCCGGATCTTGCGCGTGATCTCGCCCGATCCTAGAATTTTGACGCCGTCGAGCTTTTTGCGCACCACGCCCAGTTCCATCAGGCGCGCCGGGTTGAAGGTGTCGCCTTCAAGCTTATCCAGCCGGCCCAAGTTCACTACAGCATATTGCTTCTTGAAGATATTGGTGAAACCACGTTTCGGCAGTCGACGATGCAGCGGCATCTGGCCGCCCTCGAATCCGCGCATGATGCTGTAGCCGGAAACGGCGCGCGCGCCCTTGCTGCCACGCGTCGCGGTCTTACCGCGGCCCGAGCCCATGCCGCGCCCAATGCGTTTCTTATGGTGCTTTTGACCCGCCGGAGGTTTCAAATGGCTGAGATTCATGCTATTCCCCCACCAACGCCAGAAGATGCGGAATTTTCTTGACCATGCCCCGGAACCCCGGCGTGTCCGGCCGCTCGACCACCTGGTTGATCTTCCGCAGGCCCAGCCCGCGCACGATGCGCTTATGCTGCCACGGAGTGCAGATAGGGCTGTGTACCAGCTTGATCTTAATTTTGCCGCTCATTTACATCTTCTCCATGGCTATGCCGCGCATCTCAGCCACCACGTGCTTGTCGCGCAGCTGCTCGAGCGCGTTGATGGTGGCTTTCACCACATTGTGGGGATTGTGCGAGCCGATTGATTTAGTCAGCACATTGGGGATGCCCGCGGCTTGCACCACGGCGCGCACCGGGCCGCCGGCGATCACTCCCGTGCCTTCGGGGGCGGGTTTAAGAAGTACCAGGCCGCTGCCGAACCTTCCCAGCACCTGGTGTGGAATGGTGGTTTCGAGCAGGTAGATCTTGCGCAGGTTCTTCTTGGCCGCTTCGATGCCCTTCCGGATTGCCGAGGGCACTTCTTTGGCTTTGCCGACACCGAATCCCACGACCTTGGCGGACGAATCGCCGACCACCACCAGCGCCGAAAAGCTCAAGTTCTTGCCGCCCTTGACGACTTTGGTGACGCGATTGATCGAGACCACCTGCTCTTTCAGATTGAGCGATTGCGGGTCGATCCGTTTCACTACGATAGAAGGCATCTGCTAAAACTCCAGTCCCGCTTCGCGCGCGGCATCGGCCAGGGCCTTAACGCGCCCGTGATAAATGTACCCACCGCGATCGAACACCACTTGCTTGATCCCTTTTTCCTTGGCGCGTGAGGCAATGACCCTGCCGATAAGTTTTGCGCCGGCTACGTTTCCGCCAGCTGGTTTAGTTGCGGCAGGCGCTTTCTTGGCCTTCTCGGGAGCTTTTTCGGCGGTTGATTTTTCGGTTTTCTCGCCCTTTTCAGCTTTTTCGCCCTTAGCGCTTTTTTCGCCCTTCGCGCCTTTTTCGGGCTTATCGCCCTTTTCGGCTTTCGCTGCCTTTGCCGGTTTTTCGGTTTCCGGCTTGTCTGCCTTTTCCGCTTTCTCAGCTTTCAATGGCGCGGTATCGGGAGGAGCGCTCACCGAGGCACCCTTGAACAGAGCGGCTTCCGACGAAGAGACCGCCACCACCGTCTGGCCCTTGGTGTCGTCAATAAGCTGCGCATAGATATGCGACAGGCTGCGGAACACCGCCAGGCGCGGGCGCTGCGGCGTGCCACGCACTTTGCTCCGTATGCGCTTGTGAATGCGCGCGCGAATTTCGTTCTTGTTGGTTCTTTGGATCATGCTTTAGCACCCGTCGCGCCGGTCTTGCCGACCTTCTTGCGCAGTACTTCGCCGGCGTACCGGACACCCTTGTTCTTGTAAGGGTCGGGAGGACGAAGCGCGCGAATATTGGCCGCCACCTGGCCGAGCATCTGTTTGTCGTAACTGGTCAGGACGATGGGCAACGTAGGGTGTCCACCCACGGAAAAGGGCTTATCCACCGTCATGCTAACGCTCTCGGGCAGCAGGACCTCGATGGGATGCGAGTACCCTAGCGTGAAGGTCGCTACGCGGCCCTTAACGTCGGCTCGATAACCGATGCCGACGATCTCGAGCCGCTTAGTGAAGCCCGCGGCCACGCCATTGATGGCGTTCGCGGCCAGGGCCCGCGTGAGCCCGTGCAGCGCGGCCAGTTCATCTTTCTCGCGCTTCAGTTGCACGTTCCCGTTGGCCTGCTCGATCTTGATGCCTGGCGGCAGAGGCACCGTCAGTTTGCCCTTGGGCCCTTCCACTTGCAATTGATCGCCGACTTCTATCTTGACGCCTTTCGGCAGCGGAATCGGCTTGTTTCCAACTCGTGACATAAAAGTAAGACCTCTTCAACGCGCGGACATCGGGGCGCCCCGAAAATATCGCGACAATCGCCCCGTGCGCCCGCGTTGGACCATCTCGCTGATTACCAGATCTGGCACAATACTTCTCCGCCCACGCCTTCCCGGTGCGCCGTGCGGCCGGTCATGACGCCGCGCGGCGTGGTCAAAATATTGATACCCAGGCCGCCCTGTACGCGCGGGATATCTTCATGGCCCACGTAGACGCGGCAACCGGGCCGCGAGACGCGCTCGATGCGCGTGATCACGGGCGCGTTATTCTGCGCGTACTTCAAATAGATCTTGATGACACGCTTGACGCCTTCTTCGGCCACCTTGAAATTCGCGATATATCCCTCTTCTTTGAGGATGCGCGCGATTTCGGCTTTCAGACGCGAGGCGGGCACATCCACCTTCGGGTGCCGCGCCGATAAGGCGTTGCGTACACGGGTCAGCATGTCGGCAATGGGATCGCTGGTCATTCGCCCTCCTACCAACTAGCCTTCGTCACGCCTGGAATCTCACCGTTCAGCGCGAGCTGCCGGAAACACAGCCGGCAAATTCCGAACTTGCTGAGAAAGCCGCGGGGGCGGCCGCAGCGCCAGCAGCGATTGCGGTGCCGGACAGCGAGCATGGGAGTCTTCTTGTTCGCGGCTCGGTCGCGGGCCAGCGCTTCTGTGGATCTCGCGTGTTTTGCTTTTCTTGCGGTTGTTGCCATTCGTTTCGCTTTCTCCTTCGCCTGTCACTGCCGGAACGGCATTCCCATGGCCTTCAGCAGCGCTACGCCTTCGGCATCGGTCCGGGCAGTTGTGGTGATCGAGATATTCATGCCTTTGGTCTTCTCGACTTTGGCGTAATCGATCTCCGGGAAAATCAACTGATCGCGGATGCCGAGTGTATAATTGCCGCGCCCGTCGAACGACTTGCTGGAAATGCCGCGGAAATCGCGCACGCGCGGCAGCGCAACATTCACCAGCCGGTCGAAAAATTCGTACATACGGTCGCCGCGCAGCGTCACCATGCAGCCGATCGGCATGTTTTCGCGCAGCTTGAACGCCGCGATCGACCGGCGCGCCTTGGTGACCACCGGTTTCTGTCCGGCGATCTGGCCCAGTTCGTTGACCGCGCCATCCATCAACTTGGCATTCTGCGTCGCCTCGCCCAGCCCGATATTGATCGAGATCTTGTCGAGCTTCGGCACGGCCATGACGTTCTTATAGCCGAACTCCTTGCTGAGCGAAGGGACCACCACTTTTACGTAATGTTGTCTGAGTCTCGCTGCCATTCACTATTCCCCCGACAGCCGGACGGCTTGTCTTGCCTGGTGCGTTCCGGCGTCTCGGCGGGTCCTCATTTCTTATCCAGCGTCATTATTTCTTGTCCAACGTCTGACCGCACTTGCGGCAGACTCGCGAGCGGCGTACTTTCCCGCCCGGCAAGTTTTCCATATGGTGCGCGATACGCACCGGCCCGCATTGCGGGCACAAAATCATCAGGTTCGAAACCGAGATGGGGCTCTCGCGCTCGGCGATGCCGCCTTTGATCTGCTTGCCCGGATTCGGCCGCGTATGCCGCTTGATCATGGCGATATGCTCGACCAGCGCCTTATTGGTTCGCGGATCGACGCTGAGCACGCGCCCGTTCTTGCCTCTATCGCGGCCCGAGATCACCCGAACCTGGTCGTTCTTTTTGAGTTGAATACGCACCGGCTCCGCCGGCTTGCGCCGTGAAAGCGCCATCAGATCACCTCCGGGGCGAGGGATACGATTTTCATAAATTTCTTGTCGCGCAGCTCGCGCGCCACTGGACCGAATACGCGCGTGCCCACAGGATCGTTGGTCTCGCTGATCAGCACCGCGGCATTCGAATCAAACCGGATATAAGTTCCGTCTTTGCGGCGGGTTTCCTTACGCATGCGGACGATCACGCAGCGGACGACTTTGCCTTTCTTGATGGCCGAATCGGGAGCCGCTTCCTTGACGCTGGCGGTGACAACATCGCCTAATCCAGCGCGCAGTCCCAGGTCGCCGCCGCGGGGCAGGATGCACTGCAGCCGCCGCGCGCCGCTGTTATCGGCCACCTCGAGAATGGTACGCATGCCAATCATAAATTGCTCACTCCTTGCGTCGCTCGCCTAGGTTCCAGGTTCAAGGTTCCAGGCGCCGGCAAACAAAAATTAACACCTGACACTTGACACCTCACACCCGGCGCTCAAATTTTCACATCCAGCTCCGCGGGCTGCACAGCAACCTGCGCGGCTCGCCGCACTACTTCGCCCAGCCGCCAGCGTTTCAGCTTGCTGAGCGGGCGGCACTCGATGATGCGCACCACGTCGCCCAGTTTGGCGCGGCTTTCTTCATCGTGCGCGTAAAACTTCTTGCGCTTGGTGATGATCCGCTTGTAAAGCGGGTGCGGCACGCGGCGGCTCACCTGGACAATGATGGTTTTCGTCATCTTGATCGAAACCACTTCGCCGATCTTTTCGTTCTTGTGGCCCTTCTTTTCTTCGGCCATACGCTACCGTTTTTCTCCCGCGGCCTGCTCGGCCAGCTCGCGCTCGCGCAATATTGTAAAAATGCGCGCCCGGGTCTTCTTCATGCTGCGAACCTTCTTGAGACCGTCCATCTGACCCATCGACATCTGCAGCCGCAGCCGGAAAAGCTGCTCGTCGATGTCGTGCAACTGGCGCTGCAACTCCGGACTGTCCAAATCGCGAACTTTTTGCGACCTCATCGCATTCCCCTTATTCCGCGCTGGCGCGAGACACCAGCTTGGTCCTGATGGGCAGCTTATCCGCCGCCAGACTCATGGCCTGTTTGGCCGTGGGCGCGTCCACGCCTTCCATTTCAAAGAGCACCTTGCCGGGGCGAATCACCGCCACCCACTGCTCGGGCGCCCCTTTACCTTTTCCCATGCGGGTTTCAGCGGGCTTCTTGGTGATCGGCTTATCCGGGAACAGGCGGATCCATACTTTGCCGCCGCGCTTGATGAAGCGTGTCATGGCGACGCGCGCGGCCTCAATCTGGCGATCGGTTATCCAGCCGCACTCGAGCGCCTTAAGGCCGTACTCGCCAAACGAGATACTCGACCCGCGCCAGGCTTTGCCGGTCATGCGCCCGCGCTGCTGCTTG
>DATLVQ010000707.1:0-13703 GCA_035577325.1 Bryobacteraceae bacterium
GAGTCGGTGACGGTGGCGGCAGAGTATCCCGAGGACTTCGTCGCCGTCTTCACCATTAACTATGCCGCCATGCGCTATCCGAACCGGATCGACCAGCTTAACCAGTTCGATGGGGACCACGCTCGGATGGATCTGGGACGCGAAACGCTGGCGGTATATAAGGAAGGCGAGGAGGAAACTCCGGTTATCATGGCCACGGGCTCGTTTGGCAAGGCGGCTGAGGATCACGTGGCCAACTTTCTCGAGTGCGTGCGGACGCGGGCCACACCGAATGCTACGGTCGAGAAAGGATTCCAGGCGGCGCTCGTCGTGCAACTGGCCAACATGTCTTTACGGCAGGGACGGCGCATGAGATGGAATGCGGCGCTGAGGCGGGTGGAAGTTTAAGACAGATGCCCATTTCAAGTGACATTTTGGCAGTTGAAGGTGACAAGTGTAAGTCGATGTGCTACTAACTTTCGCTTACATCCGAGCAGGGACCCGCGCTCTCCGGCGTCGTCTCAGTAAGATACGCGGCCTACACGGTTGGAAACGAAATTGTAGACGAAATAGAGCAATGCGACTGCGACTATTGATTAAGCTGAAGCCCTACGCGCCCCCACCGGCGCTTACCGGCCCGCCACGCGCCAACAACAGGTTCCACGAACGATTGCCGGTGAAATGCCGGTTTTCGATCTATGCGGACGATCAAACAGGCCAGCGATGCATCGTGTGCCGCGGTATCAATATGAGCACGTCAGGCGCTTTGGTGGAGGCTGCAGAGGCGATCCAACCCAAGACCTTGGTCTACGTGAAGGCGAGCGGACTGGGCCTGATGGGCAGCGCGACCGTCCGCCACTGCACGGCCAGCGGCTCGAAATTCCGGATCGGGTTACATTTTCCCAACCCGCTGATCCGCAGCCTATAGCCCGACGCTACTCGCCCGACTTGTGTCCGGCCTGCTTGTGGTGTTTCATCACCGTGCGCGCGGCCACTTCCTTGGCGCGTTTGCCGTAGCGCCCCTCTTTTTCCGCGCTCTCTTTGATGTGCTCGTATTGACGCTGGTCTTTCGCGCCAACACCGCGTAGATGCTTTCCGCCAGGCATGTGTTCTCTCCTGCAAGAAAGGAAGCAACCCCGCTGCCAACGGGCGGGAGAGAGCGCTAGAGCAACGTCTCGTTCATTACTTTTTTCTTCTGCTCAGCGCGGAAGCGGTGAAGCTTTTCACGAAGCTCGGGGCGATGGTTGGCGAGGATGGCGATGGCCAGCAGCGCGGCGTTTTTCGCGCCTGCCTTTCCGATGGCCAGTGTGCCGACGGGAATTCCGCCGGGCATTTGTACGGTAGACAGCAGCGAGTCCATGCCTTTTAGCGAGGCGCTTTCCATGGGAACGCCGAGCACCGGAAGAATGGTGTAGGCCGCCGTTACGCCCGCAAGATGGGCGGCGCCGCCCGCGCCGGCGATGATCACTTCGAGGCCGCGCGCTTCAGCGCTTGAGGCGAACTCGGCTGCGAGTTCCGGCGTGCGGTGGGCGGATAGCACGCGGTTCTCGTGGGGCACGCCAAAATCGTTGAACGTGTCGCTGGCGGCGCGCATCACATCCCAATCGGATTTGCTGCCCATGATCACGGCGACCAAAGGCTTCGTCGTTTCTGCCATGAAGGAAATTACTCTCCCTGCGAGAGCGTGTAACCGGCCTTGCCATCGAAATTGCGCAGGCTTTCGGTCTTGACCACGTCGAACCCGGCGTCGGCCACGCGGCCGAGCAGCGAAATCACCTGGCGTTGCGTCACCACCGTTCCCGACTGCTTGCCGGTAAAGCGGCACCGGAAACTGTCGGTGCAGAACGTCTCGGGCATGCCATCGGGCCAGACTTTGAGACCGCGGTTGGAAATGATGGATAGCGTCAAGCCATCGCCATTCACGCGCTGCAACGTGGCGGCCAGCTCATTTGGATTGCGGCTGGCCCAGCCGAGGTAGACGTCGACGCCGACCATTTCGATCTTGGGGACGGCCTGCGTTTTTCCGGCTCCGGCAGCGTGCGGACGCTTATGCGCGTAACTCGCCGGCTTGAATGTTTCCGGCTTCTTGCCCAGGCGTGCAATGACAGCGCTGGCGAATTCCTTGGTGCCGACTTTTTCCTTGCTGATGCCTTCCGTGAAGATGTCGTAGGTGTGGATGCCCTCTTCGAGCGTGCGCAGCCAGCCATTGTGCACGCGCTCGGCCACTTCCGGCAGATCGATGTGCACCAGCATGAGGACCGCGCCCAGCAGCAACCCGGAAGGATTCGCCAGGTTCTGCCCGGCGCGCCGCGGCGCGGAGCCGTGAATCGCCTCGAACATGGCGCAATGGTCGCCGATATTCGCCGAGCCTGCCAGGCCGACCGAGCCCGCGATCTGCGCGGCCACGTCGGAAAGTATATCGCCGTAGAGATTCGGCATGACGATCACGTCGAAAGCTTCCGGCGTGTCGGCCATCTTGGCGGCGCCGATATCGACGATCCAGTGCTCGTTGGGAATTTCCGGATACTCGGCCGCGATCTCGTCAAAGACTTTGTGGAAGAGACCGTCGGTCATCTTCATGATGTTGTCTTTGGTGAAGCAGGTAACCTTCTTGCGATTGTGCTGGCGCGCGTACTCGAAAGCATAGCGCACGATTTTTTCGCATCCCGGACGCGAGATGAGCTTCAGGCACTCTACTTCGTTATCGGTGAGGCGATACTCGATGCCCGCGTAGAGATCCTCTTCGTTCTCGCGGACGATTACGACGTCCATCTTGTGATGCTTGGTTTCGACGAAAGGGTGATACGAAACGCAGGGCCGGACGTTGGCATAAAGGCCCAGCGTCTTGCGCGTGGTGACGTTGAGGCTCTTGAAGCCACCGCCTTGCGGGGTAGTGATGGGCGCTTTGAGGAAGACCTTGGTACGCCGCAGCGATTCCCAGGAACTGGGTTCGATGCCAGCGGTATTGCCGCGCAAATAAACCTTTTCGCCGATTTCGACGGTCTCAATAGCCAGCGGGGCCCCAGCCGCTTCTAAGATCCGGAGCGTGGCACTCATAATCTCCGGACCAATGCCGTCGCCATGGGCGACTGTGATAGGAACTTTCGCAGCCATAGGGTGGACTACCCAAGATAAGGAATTATTGGGGCTGGCGCAACCGCGTATAGGATAATGAGATTTCCCTTGGCCGCAAGGCCAGCAAAGCCAGACACGCTATGCGCATCTGTTATCTGGACGCCTTTTCGGGCATCAGCGGAGACATGTTGGTGGGCGCGCTCGCCGACGCGGGGGCGGATTCCGCCGCCATCGCAGATGCCTTGCGGTCGCTCCAGGCAGGCATGTCGGTGTCTTTTGAAAGGGTGAAGCGGTGCGGTATTGCGGCGTCGAAGTTTCACGTGCGCGCGGAAGAAGCACCCAAGCACCGGCATCTTTCGGGAATTTTGAAAATGATCGACGCGGCTTCTCTGCCGGATCGCGTAAAACTGAACGCCGCAGCCGTGTTCCAACGATTGGGTGAAGCTGAAGCCGGCGTACACCAGACGCCGATCGAGAAGGTTCACTTCCATGAAGTCGGCGCCGTGGATTCGATCGCCGATATTGTGGGCGCGTGCCTGGGCTTCGAGCTGCTGGGCATCGATATGATTTACAGTTCGGCGCTGAACCTCGGAAGCGGGACGGTGAAAGCCGAGCATGGCGTGATGCCGGTACCGGCGCCGGCTACCGCGGCCCTGGTCGCGGGCAAACCGGTTTATGCGCGCGGGCCGGCCGTGGAGCTGACAACGCCTACGGGGGCGGCGGTCGCCGTGACGCTCGCACAGCAGTTTGGTACGATGCCGCCGATGAAAATCGCGGCAACTGGCTACGGCGCGGGCGATCATGATTTTACCGAGCAGGCCAACGTGCTGCGGATTTTCGTGGGCGAGCCATCGGGCGCGGTGGAAGCCACGACGGTCGCGGTGATTGAAGCGAATATCGACGATTCGAGCCCGCAGGTGCTGGGGTATGCGGTGGAGCGGTTGCTCGAAGCAGGGGCGCTCGACGCCACGCTCGAGCCGCTCGAAATGAAGAAGGGGCGGCCGGGCTCGCTGCTGCGGGTGATTGCGCTGCCGGAGCAACGCATGGCGCTGGCCGACATTATTTTCCACGAGACGTCGACGCTGGGGTTGCGCATCTATACGGCGGAGCGAGTCGTGCAGGCGCGGCGGTGGGTGGAGGTGGAAACGCCGCACGGCAAAGTGCGCATCAAAGTTTCCGAGCGCTCGTTCGCGCCCGAGTATGAAGACTGCCGGGCGCTGGCCCGCTCAACCGGGGTGGCGCTGAAAGAGATCATCGCCGAAGCCAACTTCGCGTATCTGAAAAACTCCCGATGAAATATTACCTGACGACGCCGATTTATTATGTCAACGCGGCCCCGCACATCGGCCACACCTATACGACCATCGCCGCCGACGTAATCAAGCGATTCAAGCGCATGCAGGGCTTCGACCCGGTGGTGCTGACGACGGGCACCGACGAGCATGGCCAGAAAGTGGAGCGCGCCGCCAAGGCCGCCGGCAAATCCCCCGAAGAATTTACTACCGCTGTGGCCGCCGAATTTCGCAAGCAATGGGATGAATTCGGCTTGCGTTACGACCACTTCATCCGTACTTCCGATCCGCGGCACCACGAAACCGTGCAATGGCTGTTCGAGCGCTGCCAGAAGAACGGCTATATCTATAAGGGCAGTTACACCGGGCAATATTGCGTCTTCGATGAGCTGTACGTGAATGAAGCCAAGCCCGGCGATCCCTGTCCGGACTGCGGGCGGCCGACAGAAACCGTTACCGAGGAAAATTATTTCTTCAAGCTGTCGGCGTTCACGGAGCGGCTGCTGAAGCATTACGAAGAGCATCCCGATTTCATCCAGCCCGATTCCCGGCGCAATGAGGCCCTCTCGTTCATCAAGCAGGGGCTGAACGATCTTTCCATCACACGCACGACCATCAAGTGGGGCATTCCGGTCCCAGTCGAGGGCCATCACGTGTTTTATGTGTGGTTCGACGCGCTGATCGCGTACATGACGGCCGTGCGCGGGCAGAAGGCGGGCGATGGCAAAGAGCTATGGCCGGCGGATCTGCATCTGATCGGCAAAGAAATCGTGCGCTTCCATGCTATTTTCTGGCCGGCGTTTCTGTGGGCCGCCGAACTGCCGCTGCCCAAACGCATCTATGCGCACGGCTGGCTGCTTTTCGAGCAGGACAAGATGAGCAAATCGCGCGGCAACATCGTGCGGGCAGAGCCGATCCGCCAAGTGATGGGAGCGGATGCGCTGCGTTACTTTCTGCTGCGCGAGATTGTTTTCGGGCAGGATGGCAGCTTCAGCTACGACGCGCTGATCTGGCGCTACAACTCCGATTTGGCTAACGGGCTGGGTAATTCTGTGAGTCGCACGCTGACCATGATCAGACAGTACCGAAATAATGCGATTCCAGAGGGTTCTGGCGCGAACAGCCAAATCGCAAAAAATGCCGAACAAGCGCTTCGTACCACAATCCAATGCTTCGACCGTTTCGAGTTTTCAAAAGGAATCGAAGCGATTTGGACTTTGCTCAAGTGGGTCGATCAAGAAATTGTCGCAAGAATGCCCTGGAGCCTGGCCAAGCGGCCGGATCTTCCGGCGAAAGTAGAACTCGACTCACTTCTATACGAGGCAGCTGAAGTCCTGCGCATCGCCACTGCTCTGCTCTCGCCCATCCTGCCCAAATCCTGTGCCAAGATCTGGACTCAGCTGGGCATGCCCGAGCCGCTCGAGTCGGTTCAGATCGATGAGCTGCGGTGGGGCCAGCTACGCCCTGGCCAAATAATCGGCGAAATCTCCGCCGTGTTCCCGCGAAAGGAGGACAAGCACATCGAAGAAATGCGGAAACTCGAAGCGCAGGTTTCCGCCGAGCAGGCCGTGCTGCTGGGCAAATCGCCGACGGCTCCAAGCCCGCAAGTCGCGGCGACCGGCGCTCAAATTTCCATCGACGATTTCTCGAGAGTCGAGCTTCGCGTGGGCCAGGTGCTTTCCGCCGAACGCGTCAAAGGCGCCGACAAGCTGCTGCACTTGAAAGTGGATCTGGCCGAAGCGGAGCCGCGTTCGATCCTCGCCGGCATTGCCGAAACCTACGCGCCGGAAGCGCTGGTGGGCCGCAAAGTCGTGATCGTCGCCAATCTGGCGCCGCGCAAGCTGCGGGGACTCACGTCGAACGGCATGATCGTAGCGGCGTCGGTCGAAGGCGGCAAGCCCGTGCTGGCCGGATTTCTCGAAGATATCCCGGTAGGTGCGCGGCTGAAGTGAGACTGGTAGACTCCCACTGCCACCTGGATGACGAGCAGTTCGCCCGGGACCGCGATGCCACGATCGAGCGCGCCCGCGCCGCCGGTGTCGAGCGCATGATGGCCATCGGAACCGGTGGCGGCCCGCCCGATCTCGAAGTCGCCATCCGGCTGGCGGAGCAATATCCGTTCATTCATGCAACGGTGGGCGTGCATCCGCACGATGCGGTGAAGGCAACACCCGAAACACTCGCGCGCATGGCCGAGCTGGCGGGTCATCCGAAAGTGCTGGCCATCGGCGAAATCGGCCTCGATTATCACTACGATTTCTCGCCGCGCGACGTGCAGCGCTCGGTTCTTGCCGTACAGCTCGATCTGGCCATGCGCGCGGGAAAACCTATCGTCATCCACACGCGCGAAGCCTGGGAGGACACGCTCGCAGTCATTCGTGAGACCGGGCTGCCCAACGGCGGCATCATGCATTGCTTTACGGGCGGCCCGAAGGAAGCCGAACAGGCCTTGGATCTGGGATTTCACCTCAGCTTCGGCGGTATCCTGACATTCCCGAAAGCGGACAGCGTTCGCCAGGCCGCGGCCATGACGCCTGAAAACCGGCTGCTGGTCGAGACGGACGCGCCGTATCTCGCGCCCGTGCCGTACCGGGGGAAGCGCAACGAGCCGGCCTTTATGGTTGAGACAGCCAGGCGGCTGGCAGAGATTCGTGGTTTGACGCCCGACGACATCGCCTCGATTACCACGCGGAATTTCAACCGTCTTTGCGGGACTGCCGCCGGCCCGTGTTAAATTCATCGGCTCAGTTGCATTCCCGGCACGCTTCGTGCATTCTAATAGGTTTTCCATTTGCCGGTTCATGCGCATACGCATCCTTTATCACGATCACTGCTTCGATGGCGCGGCGTCGGCGGCTTTCTTCAGCCGCTTCATGGAGGGCGTTTTCCATCCCGGCGCGGAGTTCATGTACACGGGCATGGCGCATAAAGCTTCACAGCTTTTCGAGCCAGAGCTTTTCGATGGCGATGAAAACGCCATCGTCGATTTCAAATATTCAAGCGACCCAAACCTAACCTGGTGGTTCGATCATCACCAGAGCGCGTTCCTGACGCCGGAAGACGCCGAGCATTTCCGGCAGGACCGCAGCGGCCGCAAGATGTACGATCCCTCGTTCAAATCGTGCACCATGTTCATCTGCACGGTGGCGCGCGACCGGTTTAATTTCCACGCGGCCGATCTGGAACAGTTGGTGTACTGGGCCAATATCATCGATGGCGCTCAATATCCCGACGCGAAGACGGCCGTCGAGCTGGGCGCGCCGGCGATGAAATTGACATTGGTGATCGAGGGTTCCAAGGGTTCGGCCATGGTGCAGAAGATCATCGGCTGGATGCGCCACCGTACGCTTGAAGAAATTGTGGCGGAGCCGGAGGTACAGCAGTTATTCGACGTGCTGTACAAGAGGCACTTGGCGTCGGTGGATATGATTCGCAGCCGCGCGAACCAGTCGAATGGCGTGGTGTACTTCGATCTGACCGGCTACGATCTGGAGGGATATAACAAGTTCATTCCGTATTATCTGTTTCCCGACAGCACGTATACGGTATCGGTGAGTCCGTCAAGTTTCCGCACCAAGGTGTCGGTGGGATCGAATCCCTGGGCGCGCGAAGAGCCCAAGCACAATCTGGCAAGCATCTGCGAACGCTATGGCGGCGGCGGGCATCCGCGCGTCGGCGCTATCAGCTTCGAACCCGGCGCGATAGAGAAAGCGCGAACCGTGGCCGCCGAGATCACGCAAGAACTGAAGAGCTAGAATAGCTACATGCCCTCCCGAACGCTCGTTTCGGTGGATGAGTACCTGCACACCAGCTACCGTCCCGACTGCGACTACGTAGATGGCGAGATCGTGGAGCGTAACTTGGGAGAACTGGATCATAGCGATTTGCAAGGCGCCATATATGCTCGGCTGCATTCCCTTCGGAGTGTTCTGCGTATACACGCCTTTCTTGAGTTGAGAGTTCAAGTGGCACGCACGCGGTTTCGAATCCCGGACATATGCGTTGTAGCCGGGAAGAAACCCAGCGAGCAGATTCTAACCAAGCCGCCGCTTGTCTGCATCGAAATCCTTTCCAAAGACGACCGTATGGCAAAGGTGCAGGAAAGAATCGATGACTATTTGAAATTTGGAGTGCGCTACGTATGGGTGGTCGATCCCCGCACCCGCCGCGCCTGGGTCTACACGAAAGGCGGTCGCCACGAATCCAAAGACGGCATCCTGCGCACCGAAAATCCGTCGATCGAATTACCGCTTCCCGAAATATTCCAGGCTCTCGAGTAGTTTTTCAACGTGCTTTGCGAGTACGTCGCACTCCAGATTTACGCGGTCACCCACCCCGTGCGTGCCGAGGGAAGTGTTTTGGTACGTGTGCGGAATAATCGTGACGCTAAGAACGTCGCGTTCAAGCGACGCAATTGTCAGGCTGATCCCATCGATGGCAACCGAGCCTTTGAACACCAGGTAGCGGTCAAGTTCCGCGGGCACGCGAATCTTGAGCCACCAGTTCTCATCGCCCAGGCGATCGAGCGCCAGGAACTCGCCGGTGCCATCCACATGGCCTTGCACGATGTGGCCGCTTAACCGGTCCGTAGGCAGGAGCGGCCGCTCCAGATTCACGCGCGCACCCGGCCCCAGGTCGCCCAGATTGCTGCGGCGCAGCGTCTCAGGCGCCAGATCCGCCGAAAAGCCGTCGCGGCCGATTTCGACTGCGGTCAAGCATACGCCATTCGCGGCGATACTCGATCCCGGCTTCAGGTCGGCAAGCACACGCGCGCATCGTACTCGCAGCCGCGCGCCCGCCGTTTGCGTCGCGAGCGCCTCAACTTCGCCCAGTTCCTCGATGATACCGGTGAACAATCAGTAGTCCTTCCTGACACAGGCTTCGACGGCGAATTCGTCCTTGGCGATGGAATGCACCTGGAGGCGCTCCAGCAGAATCGCATCCATGCGGCGGCGCCGGCCCGGACCGCCCGCCACGGGCAAGGCTTCGGTCCCGCCCAGAATCTTTGGCGCGTAATAAAAGAAAACTTTGTCGACGATGCCGCTGTCGAGCGCGGCCCAATTGAGCATGCTTCCGGCCTCAATGATGAGCGAGAGGCGTTTTTCTTCGCCGAGCCATTCCACCAGCCGCCGCAGATCGGTTCGGCCGCCGGGCCCGTCAAACGTCAGCACCTTGACGCCGCGGCCTTCGAGGGCCTTGCGCCGCTCAGGCGACGCCGCCGACGTGCCGACCACGGCGAGATCGTCCTTCACGCCCATGACCATCTGCGAATCGAGCGGAATGCGCAGCTGCGAATCGGCCACCACACGCAACAGCGGCCGGCTGCGCGGCAGTCCTGTACGATCGGTCAACCGGCAATCGTCCGCCAGCACGGTGCCTACGCCGGTGAGGATGGCGTCGGCATGATGCCGCAACTGCTGCACGTGCGCGCGCGCCGTTTCGCTTGTGATCCAGCCGCGATTGTCGTCGGGCGCAGCAATCTTGCCGTCGAGTGTCAGCGCGGTTTTGAGCGTGACCAGCGGGCGGCCGGTACGCATGAAATGCACGAAGTCTTCGTTGAGCTTTTCGGCCTCGGCCACAAATTCCTCCGCCGGCTCTACCGTGACACCGGCGGCGCGCAGCTTGCGAAATCCCTCGCCGGCCACTTGCGGATTGGGATCGGGCATGGCGGCGATCACCCGGCTCACACCCGCGGCAATGAGCGCATCGGCGCAAGGTCCGGTTCGGCCCTGGTGTGAACAGGGCTCGAGATTGATATAGAGCGTCGCCCCGCGCGCCCGTGCGCCGGCTTCGCCCAGCGCGAGGACTTCCGCATGTTTCAAGCCGCTGTACGTATGGAAGCCGCGCCCTACCACTTCGCCATCGCGCACCAGTATTGCGCCCACCGCCGGGTTCGGGCTGGTCTGCCCTTTTCCCCGGCGCGCCAGTTCCAATGCCTCGCGCAAGAACTCGACAGTCATTTTTCGAACAGTGACGCGATGAATTTCTCGGGATCGAACGGCACCAGATCGTCGATCTTTTCGCCGATGCCAACGTAACGAATGGGCAGGTTCAGCTCGCGCGCGATGGCGATAACGACCCCGCCCTTGGCCGTTCCATCGAGCTTCGCCAGCACAATTCCCGTGACGCCGGAAGTCTCGGTGAAACGCCGCGCTTGCTCGAGTCCGTTCTGCCCGGTGGTGGCATCGAGCACCAGCAGCACCTCATGAGGCGCGCCCGGGATGACGCGCGACGCAGTGCGGCGCATTTTTTCCAGCTCGGCCATCAGATTAGCTTTGGTCTGCAGCCTCCCGGCAGTGTCGATGATGACGTAATCAACACTGCGCGCGCGCGCCGCATGCAAGGCATCGAACAGCACCGCGCTCGGGTCAGCGCCCGGTTTTTGCCGGATGACTTCGGTCGCGGTGCGCTCTCCCCAGATCTCGAGCTGCTCGATCGCGGCGGCGCGAAAGGTATCCGCGGCGCACAGCAGCACGCTGCGCCCTTCCGCCTTATAACGGCTCGCCAGCTTGCCGATGCTGGTAGTCTTCCCCGCCCCATTGACGCCAACGACCATTACGACTGCGGGCGGCTGATCCACATGCGGCAGCGGGCGCTCGGTCGCTTGCAGGATTTCGAGCAGGTGCTGGCGAATCAAGCCGCGCAGCTCCGACGCATCGCCCACCATTTTGCGGTCCACCTGCTGGCGGATTCGCTCCAAAATCTCGGTCGTCGTTTTGATGCCGATGTCCGCGCTGACGAGCGTGTACTCCAGCTCATCGAGCAGATCGGCGTCGATTTCTTTCCTGCCGGCCAGTGCGTCTTCGAGGCGCGTGACCAAGCCCGCGCGCGTCTTTTCGACACCGCTCTTCAGCCGTTCCAGCAGGGATGGCTCTTGTTCAACTGAGCCGAATAGCGTTTGAATCATTTTGATTCATTGTAACAACCGACGGAAATCGGGTTTGACGGTATACTTTGAGACGCTCGCCCACATGACCGAAACAGACTCACAAGCAGCGCCCGCCGCGCGCCGCGAACGGCCTGGATGGCTGGCCATCGCTTTCATCGGGCTCTGCGTGCTCACGGCGGTTGGCTTGTATCTTGGCGGTGTGCGCATGGTACACAGGCCGTCGCTGCGCCCGGCTATTGCCGTCCTGGCGTTCAATGCCGCCAACGCCGATGCGGATGTCGAACGCGTTGGCGCGGGCCTGGCGGCGCAATTGACCGGCGCGCTACGCACTGCCAACGAGCTGCGCGTGGTCGATCACACTCCAGATGTGGTGGTACAAGTTAGCGTCGAGAGGGCCGGGGGCTACCTGCTGGTCACTGCGCGGCTTGTCCGCACCGCGAATCGCTACCAACTTTGGTCACACGTTTATCAGATCGATCCTCGTGTTGACACGGCCGCGCTTGCACAGACTATCTCCACGGCGGTCCGCGCTGAGCTGCACATCCGGCCCGGCAAGTGATCACCGTTTCCGCGGCGGAACGTTCCGATCACGCCCGATTTTTGGCAGCGCAGGGCCATGCGTTTTTTGCGGGGGACGTGCGGGGTTTCGTCAGATCGGCAAAAAACCCGCGGGTCTCCGCCACAATATAAGGCGTAGCTCCACGCTGCAAAATCCCTCTGTCCATGGTTCAGGCAAAAACTCTACCGCTTATGGTGTTCTTTCCACGCCTTTACGTATGGCTTGGTTTTGGTATCTGCCTCGTTCCACCTGGGCGATTGCGGATTGTCCGCCACCATCATGATTCCCAGCGCCACCATGCGGTCCACCTTGGCCATATTGTCGTAGTCGATCTTACGCCAATCGTCCGTCACCTTGTGATAGTCCGGAAAGTCGAAGGCCACGGCGACTGTGTGCGCGGGTACTCCCTGGCTCGCCAGGGGCGCGTTGTCGCTGCGTACGAAAAATGAATCGCCGTAGGGCCGGTCGCTGTGCACGCGCACGCCGGTCCGGGCGCCCGCCAGGCGGAACACGCGCGGCAGATCGGAGTAATCGTAGCCGGTAAAAGTCGCTTGCGAGATCTTGCGGCCATCGGTCGCATCGGTGCGGCCAACCTGCTCCAGATTCACGTCGGCCACCGTTTCGCTGATCGGAAACACGGGATGCCGCGCGTAGTAGAGCGAGCCCAGGGTCCCTTCTTCCTCGCCGAAGAACGTCATGAACACGATGCTGCGCTTGGGCCGCGGCTGAATAGTCCCAACAGCGCTGGCAATTTCGATGACGGAAACCGTTCCACTGCCGTCGTCGTTAGCGCCGTAATAGATGCGGTCGCCAGGACCCTCGGGCTTCATACCGAGATGATCGTAATGCGCGGTAACCAATACGTACGTGCTCGCCAGCCCCGCATCCGATCCGCGCAACAAGCCGATGACGTTTCGCACCTTGGCCGCTTCGTCCGGATCGGACGAATGCTTGCTGGTTGTCTCACTGCCGCTCCCCTTTTGCCCGATTTCTGGCATGTCCGCGGTTTGATAATAGCCATCGTCCCCGGCCGGCTCCAGCCCCGCGCGCCGGAACTGCGCGGCAATGTATTCGGCCGCAAGGTCGAGACCGCGCGAAGGCGTTCCGCGCCCTTCGAGCAGATCGGATGCAATAAAGGAGAGATGGCCGCGCAACGAAGCTGCGGAGATACGGCGAAGCACCGCCTCGGTCTTGGGATCAAGTGGAGCAACGGGCGGGACCGCGCCAGTCTGGCCGGCGGCGATCAGCAGAACAAGCAGGACAAGCAGCGCGGCCTGCCGCCGGCACCGGAGAGAGCTAATGCGGCAGATCTCCGTGCGGTTTCTTCTGGCTGATCTCCTCGTAGGTGTCCCTGACCTGGGCGGGCAGGAAAGCGCCCACCCAGTTCTTCACATTGTCCGGCAACGTGATAGACGTGCTCGCCGGGACCTCGTTGCCATACACCATTTTCGTCCCAGCCGGAACGATGTCGGTCAGCTTCTTGCTTTGCTTCACGGCTGCGCCGACGGCTTTGTGCAGCTCGGTCATGAACTGCAGCTCGCCCTCCAGCACTTCCTTGCCGCCCGGTCCGCCGTGTCCGGGAAGAACGTGCGCCACATCGAGCTTCTGCGCGGCGCGAATCACGTTTGGCCAGTTACCGACGTTGGCATCGGCGGTGAAGTTATATGGCCCATTCACCACGGCGTCGCCGGTGCACAGCACCTTTTCTTTGGGCAGGTAGACAAAGCCATCGCCGCGGGTGTGCGCCCATCCGAAGAAATAGAAGCGGACCTCGCGTGTGTCGTCTTTCAGGATGAACGGGCTCTTATCGAACGTCTGCTTGGGCGGTTCGGGGACATCCAGATGCAGGTCGCCCACATCCTTACGCCCCTGGGAAGTGGCCTGCCAGCGGGCCGGCTCATAGCGCTTC
>DATLVQ010000708.1:0-4164 GCA_035577325.1 Bryobacteraceae bacterium
GAGACAAAACTCAGCGTGTCGCGAATGTTTTCAGCGTCTTTCTGGGTGCGTGTGGCCAGGTCAAGGGCCAGCTCCATATCCGGGCTGAAGCGCATGCCGCCGCTCACTTGCCGGATGGCCTTGAGCATTTCAGCTGCCTGCTGAAGCTGCGGGTTAGGCGCGGTTGTCGGAACCATGCCAGCCAGCGACACGGTAGAAAAACCCCACACATCATACTGCTCGCTGAGCTTGGCGGCTTTAGCGGCGAACTCGTTATCGGCAGGGGCGCTTTTTGCGCGACGGCGGATGGCGGCCTGCACCTGGTCCAGATCGCCGCCGATGACGGTCGTGCCATCGAGCATCGCCATGGCGCCCGAACTCTTGGACGGGTGGGTCAGGATGGGCACGCCCTCATACAGGACGGCGGGCCGGCCGCTGGTCACGGCAAAAGCACTCAGTTTGTCGATATCGAAGGTGCCCCGCGCCATTATGAGCGTGGGAGCGTTCTGGCCCTGGCCGGTAGAGACGATCAGGATTTCTTTCAGATCGCGCGAAGGGTCAAACCCGGTGCTCTGGAAGATCTGCTGCAATTCGGCCGGCGCCTGCCGGATCTGGGCTCTCAACTGCTGGCCGATAGGCGAGGCGACGATTTTCTCGACATTGACGCCGAAAGCTACCTTGGCGTCCGGCATGGCGAGGTTAAGAAGGGCGGGATCGGCAGCGCTGGCAATGGCGCCGAATGCCAGGGAAATGGTAATCAGTGTCCGCGAGATGGCCACAAGGTCTCCTTGCGGAAAAGGCGAGGCTTCCGCCTGCCTGCTTTCCGCCTCCTTTCACTCTCGCGGTCAAAGCCGGGGTGCGGCAATACTGAAAAAAGATAGCAGACCGCCGATAGTGGGCGGCCCCAGAATCTAGGCGTGCGACGGGTGCTGTTATGCTTGGTTTTCCAGTACCGTCGATCCGCCGGCGGCACGGGCTCTTGGCTCTTGTTTTAAACTGCCGCGAAGAGACTGCACAAAGGCCAGGAGTTGTTCCGCCACGTCGATGCAGGCGTGGCACACCAACAAGTGCTCTTCCACCGGCTCGACTTCATAATCCGGTAGTAGCCCGAACAGGTACCTTTCCAAGATTTCCTCGGTTGGATGCTGTTTGATCGATTCCATTTGTTAACCTTCGTGAACCTCCCACACCCACAATGAAGTGGGATTAAGAATTAGGTTGGGGAGGTGGAGGATTAAACTCATCGCGTTAATGCAGTGGTCTCAACAAACGTGGATTCTCATATGGACTTCAGCGGCTGGCGAGACAAGGTACGATTACGCAACATTTTTCGCTTTCCTGGAGCTGAATTCGACTCGGGCCCGCGCTCGAATCGAGCGGAACTCCTGGGCCGTCAGCTTCAACGTCTCTAAGAAAGATTCGGGAGCCTCGCCCAAGACATAACACCGGCGCAGTGCCTCTCTCTCGACAAGGGACAATCCCGTGATCGCTGACCCAGATGCCGGCCGTACCGCAACAGCGCCGGTTTCGGCGGCCGCATTCGTCTGCCCTGCACATCGTTCTTGAATGAGCCGGCGTAGCAGGCGCGGCATGCCGGCCGGCAGCAGCGATATATCGGTCTGGATGATACGTGTGGCCGCCTCCAGTAGAGACTGCGCCTCGTGTGCGACGTCGTTCCGGCCCAGTCGACGCCGTAGCAGGAAGCTTACGCCGGGAGTAAGGAACCGATGCAGCCGCCGGGTGGCTCCTGCGTGACCAGCGCGAATCAAGCGCAGCAGTTCAGCAATATCGGACGCTTCATGAGTCTCGACCGGAACGCGATCTTGCGGGACAGAGTCCATAAGGAAGTCCGTGGCTGTTGAACCGAGCATCGAATAGCTGAGTGAAGTTCTAGTAGTGTCGCCAACCCGGAATTTTTCTCAGATAATTCCACGGGGATGCCTAGATCCGTGTGCGAACACCCTTCCGGCGTCAGAGCGGTCTTGCGGGTGCACCGGCCAAGCCCGGGATGCCGCCCAGCGTCGGCGCATTTTTGACCGCTTGGAGGATGGCTCCAGCCACCGCCTCGGCCGCAGCCACACCAAGCGCATTCAAATCGGCCGTCTCATTGCCCAGCGACAGCGCGAAGCAGAGGTCGCCATCGAAAGCCGTGTGCACGGGGAAAATCGTGCGTTCCATACCCAGATTTGCCATTTCGGCCAGACGGCCGGCGCCCACTTTCGAGAGCTTTGCATTAGTGGCGACGACGGCTAGCGTAGTGTTTTGCCGGCCGAATCCACCGTTCGCGCCCCGTTTCATGGCCTCCTCGGTGCCGGCCAACTCCATGCTGTTGGGCGCACGTCGGGCGCCAGCAATCAGCTTGCCGGTTTCCGTATCGCGCACATCCCCCAGCGCATTCACCGCCACCAGCGCCGCCACACGAACCGTTTCCGACAGGCTCACGGTGAAAGAACCGATGCCGGCCTTCATAGCTTGTGGCATACCGAAGATTTTGCCTACTGTCGCTCCCGTTCCCGCGCCTACGGCCCCCTGTTTGACGGCATCAGCGGTAGCCGCGGCCGCCGCGGATTCGCCCATCTCGCGCGTAGGCCGCACATTAGGCTTGCCGATTGCCAGGTCGAACAGGATGGCGCAGGGAACGATCGGAACCACAGCCGGACCGGTTTGAAAACCAACGCCCCTGTGTTCCAGGTAGCGGCGCACGCCGGAGGCGGCTTCCAGACCAAATGCGCTGCCTCCTGACAGGACGATGGCGTGCACTCGGTCAGCAATGTGCGCGGGGCGAAGGACGTCGATTTCTTCGGTGCCGGTGGCCGCGCCGCGGATGTCCACGCCTCCCACGGCGCCCGCTTCGCACAGAATCACAGTGCATCCGGTGAGCGCGTCATAGTCCGACGCGTGCCCGACGCGAATGCCTGGAATGTCCGTAAGTCCTTTCGTAGTTGTATGGTAGCATCGAAAACGAGGTGGCCCAGGTTTGCCCGGTTTTCTAGTCCGATCCCTGCTGACCGTCCAGGATTTCTATCTGCTGACGGGTAGAGCGATCCGCAATGTATTCCGGCAGCCCCATTACACCGACGACATCATTTTGCAGATGGACAGCATCGGAGTCGGCAGTCTGTTGATTGTTGTGCTTACCGGATTTTTCAGCGGCGCGGTGATGACGTTACAGCTGGCACGTGCGCTGGCGAGGTGGGGGCAAAAGGGTCAGGTGGGCACGGCGGTTTCTATCACCCTAGTGCGCGAGCTGGGTCCTGTGCTGACCGCGCTCATGGTAGCAGGTCGAAACTCGTCGGGCATGGCCAGCGAGCTGGGTTCCATGAAAGTGACCGAACAGATCGATGCCATGCGCGCGCTGGGTACCGATCCGATTCAAAAACTGGTCACGCCGCGCCTGATTGCCACCTGCGTGGTGCTGCCGTTGCTCACGATCATCTCGGATTTTGTCGGCATATTTGGCGGATACGTGGTAGCTGTACTGCTGGTGGACGTTCAGGGGCGGCTCTATTGGAGCACGGCGTGGCAAGCGCTCGAGTGGAACGATCTCACGCAAGGGTTGCTCAAACCGTTTGTATTCGCTTTCGTGGTGGCTCTGGTGGGTTGCTACTACGGCCTGCGCGCCACTGGAGGCACGCAGGGGGTCGGCAAAGCCACAACCCAGGCGGTCGTCGTAGCGTCCGTGCTGATCTTCACACTGACATTCTTTCTCACCCGCATCTTCACCAGCGGGCCGCTTGCGTCGTCACCCTGATGCCCTCGGACGGCAGGAAGTCCATCCTGAAGTTCGAGCACGTGAGCGTGTCCTTTGACGGCGTTCCCGCGATCGAGGACCTCTCGTTCGAGGTGTGTCAAGGCGAGGCGCGCATCATCCTGGGCGCCGCCGGCAGCGGCAAGACCGTGCTGCTCAAAACGGCGCTTGGACTCCAGCGTCCCGACTCCGGTTCCGTGTATTTGTTCGGACAGAACATCACGCTCATGACGGAACATGAGCTTTTTGACATGCGCAGCAAAGTCGGCATGCTCTTTCAGGAGGGCGCGCTGTTCGATTCGCTGACTATCGCAGAAAACGTCGCGTATCCGTTGCTGAATCAGCCGGCCATCAAGTGCCCTTTGAACGACGTTCGGCCGCGTGTGATCGAAGCTCTGCACTTCGTGGAGCTGGATCAAACGCTGGCCCGGTTTCCG
>DATLVQ010000709.1:0-11694 GCA_035577325.1 Bryobacteraceae bacterium
GTCCTGGGCAGGGGATTTCGCCGCGTGCTCCCGGCTGCTCAAGCGCGCCGTTAGAACGTTACCTTGAGCGCCAGCTGCAGGATGCGCGGGGCCGCGGCGTTAAATATCTGGCCGAACGTCTGATCGGCCTGATAGCGATCCAAACCGGTGCTCCCGTTGGACGTGTACAGCTGGAAGTTGACGTTGTTGAACACGTTGAATGCTTCGGCACGGAATTGCACACCGAAGCGTTCGGCGATTTTGGTGTCTTTCACCAGCGACATATTGTTATTGAACATGCGCGGGCCGCGGAGGGCGTTCTTTGCCATATTGCCAAAGGTCCCGATGGCGTTCGGCTGAAACAGGGACGTGTTAAACCACTGTTGCACCATTTGAGCGTGTGAGCGGCCGGAGCCTAGCTGTGCCTGGTGGATGCTGCTGCCGGTAAAATCCGCGCGGTCCTCGAACTCGGCGGCGAGCGAATTGTCCACACCGCTATAGATGGTAAACGGAAATCCGCCCTGCCAGGTAAGAATGCTGCTGACCTGCCAGCCATTCACGGCTTTGTCTGCGAACCCGCTGACGCCGAAGTGCGGAAGCTGGTACGTGCCGGAGAACTTAAAGACGTTTCGGACGTCGTCGTCCGACGGACCATAGTCGAAATGGCGGTTGAACGGATTGGTGGGCCCATAATAAGAACCGATCGGGGCAAAGTCATTCATGTCTTTCGACCAGGTGTAATTAGCCAGCAGGGACAAGCCGGAGCTCATGCGTTTTTCGACGGTGAGCTGCAGACCGTTGTAGTGAGAGTTGATGGCGGAGTCGACCACGCTGACGTTGCTGTAGCCAGGATACCTGCGGCGCGATTGCTCGTTGTCGACCGTTGATATTGGCGTGCCGTCCGGGTTATTGCCCGGAGTGTAAATTGCGGGATTGGCCTGGAAGAGACCGGATTCCTGGTCCGCCGTGCCGTAGAGATGCGTGCCTTTGTTCCCTACGTAGGCGACCCGCACCAGCCAGCTTCCGGCGAGCTGGCGCTCTACTGTCAAGTTCCACAGCGCAATCACCGGCAGGCGGAAATCCTGGGCGAAAATTTGTGTAAAGAAGAATGGGCCCTGGGGGAACGTCGTGCTCGAAGGATAGGACTTGCTAATGGCGCCGAAGGAACCCGGAAATGGATCGGTTACTCCAGCGCTGCCATACGGGTCCTTGAAGTTGACGTCGGTCAGGAAGATGATCGGGGCAAAGGGCGGAATGCCTACGACATCCTGGAAGGCGACTGTATTTGGAATCGCGTAATACATGCCGGCGCCGCCGCGGATGCTGGTTTTGCCGTCATCGGTGAGCCGGTACGCGAAGCCCAGGCGCGGGGCGAAGTTCCAGGGTCTGTTGACCATGGAAGCCGACGGGCAGCCGGGGTCGTGATTGCTCCCGCCAAACAGCAGACCCTGCGGCGCATTGGGAAAACGCTGGGATTGTTGGCCGGGCTCGAAGCAGCCGACGCGGCCCGCGCTGTCCTTATAGGGGAACCAGGGATCCCAACGCAGGCCCATGTTGACGGTCAAACGCGAATTCACGCGCCAGTTATCCTGTACGAAGGCACTCCACTTGATGCCGGTGAAATTGAGATAGAGCCCTCCGGCCTGAATGAACTGGGAAACCTGGCCCAGCATGAAATCCGCAATATTGTTTCCCGAAAGGTTATTGGTGAAGTTGAACACGCCGTTCTGTTCGAACGTGTTGGCCATTGGCGCCCGAATGCGCAGAGCTTCGCCACCGAAATGCAATTCATGGCTGCCTTTGATGTAGGTCACGTCTTCGCGATAGGTTGAATCGCCGCGGTTAAATGCGCCGTAGTGATTACTGCCGATGCCAAAACCTCCGCCGACACCGACGCTTAACTCACACGGCTTGGTCCCGACGACGTTAATACCGGCGTCGGCCGGGCAGAAAGGAGCGCCGGAGAGCGATCCACCATTCTGCTGGTTCCAGCCGAACCAGGTGTTGAACAAAAGATGCGGGCCGGCATTGTAGGTGTGGGTCACGGCGATATTCTGCACCCGCACCTGGTTGCCGCTGCCATCCACCTGCAGCAGATTCGCCTTGGCGTTGAAGGGCTGCTGGTTGAAATTCGTAAAGAAGTAGCGGACGGAGAGCTGGTGGTTACCCCGGACGTAATCTCCCTTAAGCATGAACTGGTCATCAGCCCAATGCTGGCTGGGACCGAGATAATTGATTTCCTGGCCCGCCCCGTTGGGGAGCGGGATCGATTTCAAAAAGAATTGCGACACGGAACTGAGCCGGCTGCTCGGAATTTGATTGTTCGGAAAAGGCGCGTTGTTGTTCAGTGGGTCGGTGAGCTGCGTGCCGGATAGATCGGAGAAATCTCCTGTGCGTTCCTGCGCGGTTGGCACGAAGGAGATGTTTCCCTGCGGGGCGTTGGCGTAGCGCGTGCCCTGATACGTCCCGAAGTAGAACAGGTGGTCCTTCAAGATGGGGCCGCCGACGCTGCCGCCGAACTGGTTGCGCTTGATCTGATCCTGAGCGGGGGCGAAAAAGTTGCGCGCGTTCATGTCGCCATTCCGCAGAAACTCGAACACATCACCATGAATCTGGTTGGTGCCGGACTTACTCACCACGTTGACTACGCCGCCCACCGCGTTGCCGTACTCGGCGCTCATATTGGTACCTTGCACGCTAAATTCCGCAATGGCGTCCGGGTTGGGGAACGGCAAGTTGGTGTTCACATACGTGTCGTTGTACGCCACGCCATCCATCTGGTAGTTGATGCTCTCTGAAAATGTTCCGCTGGCCTTGGCGTACTGCTCGCCCGGGTAGGTGCCGCCTTCGCAGTTGGATCCGCAGTAATGCGAGGTGGCGTCAGTAATACCAGCCGAGAGGAAAACGAGCTGCTGCACCTGGCGGCCATCAAGGGGCAAATCGACAATCTGCCGCCGGCTGACGACCTGGCTGATGGCAGCCGATTGCGTAGTCACGAGCGAGGCGTCGCCGGTTATAGTCACCTGCTGCGAGACAGCGCCGACGCTCATCACGACTTTTTGCGTGGCTGTCTGGCTGACGGCGAGCTCGATGCCGGACTGCACGTAGGTCGTCATGCCTTCCTTCTCGACGGTCAGTTTGTATTTGCCGATCGGCAGTCGTGAAAACAGGTAATCGCCCGCCGGACCCGTGGTGACGGTCTGGGTGAATCCGGTATCGGCATTCAGAACCGTTACTTTTGCATCGGGTATGGCGGCGCCCGATTGGTCGGTTACGTTGCCGCTCAAGGTGGCCGTGGTGAACTGGCCGGCCAGCCGGTTAGGAAGCAGTCCCGCCAGCGCGAGAATCGCTACAAGAAGGACCACCGATGGTGCGAGCGTCTTCGAAAACCGTCTCATACGATTAGCCCCCAAATATTGATAATGAACACGATAATATTAAATGCGCGCATCCGAGCGCAACCATCCAGCGGTCTGTAATGCATATCGGCAGCCTCTCAAAAGTCATCATCTGGGCCGTGGTTCTGAACCCGGCTGTCCGCGGCCAGGTGGCCAGTGGCGAAGAAAACGCTGAGCGGTTGAAGCAAAAAGCGCTCGCTTTGATGGATCAGGGCCGGGTCAAGGAGGCGGCTGCGATGTTTCGGGAGGCTCTCAAATCGGCTCCGGGAGATCCCGAGATTTTCAACGACCTCGGGGTTTCGCTGCGTAAGGAGGGCGATTTCACGGGCTCGCTCGACGCGCTGCGGGCTGCGCTGGGCTTGCGGCCCGGCGACGCACGAATCCAAAGCAATCTTGCTATGACGCTGCACGCGATGGGACGCTTGAACCAGGCTGCCGCGGCGATGAAGCGTGCCTGCGATTTGGCGCCTGAGGATTTCGTTCTCCGCCGAAATCTCGGAATCCTGCTGTCGGATGCCGGCGAAGAGGCGCGTGCCGAAGAGGAGTTGCGGCGGGCAATTGAGCAGGCGCCACATGACGCGGAAAACCACAGGTCTCTGGGACGGCAGCTGGCCAAACAGAAGCGCCGATCGGAAGCTTTGGGGGAATATGCGCTTGCGCTGCAACTGGCCCCGCGCGTGGCCGATTTGCGACTCGATCTGGGCCGTCTTCAGTTCGATGCCGGCGATTATGATGGCGCGGCCCGGCAGTATCGCGCTTGTTTGGAGATCGATTTTAGCAACTCTGGTTGCCATCAAGCCCTGGGATCGCTTCTGCTCACCGCAGGCGATCTGGCGGCAGCGGAGAAGGAGCTTCGCCAAGCCATCAAGTCCGATCCGAATTCGAGCGATGCCCATCGCGATCTCGGGTCCGTGCTTCGGAAACAGGCGCACTTTGCAGAGGCCGCGCAGGAACTCGAAATCGCCGTTCGCCTGCGCCCGGACGACAGTGCGACGCGGTACGCGCTGGCGCAGACTTTCGAGAAGCTGGGCCGCGCATCCGAAGCCGAGGTGCAGCGGCAGGCAGCCCAAGAGGAAAATCGGCGGAAAAGGGACGCCAGCCTCGCCACGAGCGACATCATCCTGGGAACCGAACTTCTGCAGAAAGGTGACGCGGCGGCAGCCGAAGGCAAGCTGCAAGAGGCGGTGCGCTTGAATCCTCGCGACCCGCTGGCTCATTACAACTACGGCCTGGCGCTGCTGGTAGAAAACCGGCTGGACAATGCCATCGCGCAGTTCCGCGCTGCTCTCGAGCTTCGTTCCGATGATGCAGATACGCTGTATTATCTGGGCCGTGCACTTTTGGCGAAGGACCAGCCGGCCGGGGCCGCAACCTGCCTGAAGCAGGCGCTGGGCATCAATCCGGACGACGCGCATGCCCACAATGTTCTGGCGGTGACTTTAGCCCGAATGAAAGATATCGCCGCGGCCGGGAATGAGCTGCATCGCGCGCGTGCTTTGGAGCCTGGCAATTCGCTGTACGAGCGAAACCTCGCCTGCCTGGAGCGGGCAATGCGCGATTGTGACCTGGTTCCGTGAGCGGTGTCGGGAAACGCTCGTGCCGCTCATTTCGGATGTCGCGCAATTTCCGCAGGTGATGCTACAATGGCTTCGTTGTACCCCTCCCTGTAAAACTGGTTTGGTACGTAACGTAATCGGGCGCGTAGCTCAATTGGCAGAGCAAGTGACTCTTAATCACTAGGTTGAAGGTTCGATTCCTTCCGCGCTCACCAGATTTTCGTCTCTCAATGTCCAGCCCGGCGTCTTGGCGACCACGATCTGGCGACAGGCTGGTTCCAGTATTCATCAGGCAGCCAGTGCGCCAAGAAAAATCGTACTTCACGGAACTGGATCCGCGTGCGAATCTAAAATTGAGGAGGACTCCAAACATGCGGGTGGGCATCCTGGGAACAGGCGACGTGGGGCGGGCTCTGGGAAGAGCGTTCGCGCAACTCGGGCATCAGGTGAAGATGGGGTCGCGCGAGCCGAAGAACGAAAAGGCGACAGCCTGGGCGGTGGAGACCGGGCCGGCTGCTTCGACGGGCACGTTTGCCGAATCCGCGCAGTTCGCCGAAGTGGCCGTTCTATGCACGTTGTGGAGCGGTACCGAGAATGCGCTCCGTCTGGCGGGACCGCAGAATCTGGCGGGCAAGGTGCTGATCGACGCGACCAATCCGCTGGTGTTCAGTCCGGGCGCGCCTCCCGCGCTGGCGCTGGGACATACCGATTCCGGCGGCGAACAGGTGCAGCGCTGGGCGCCGCAAGCGCGCGTCGTCAAAGCGTTCAATACCGTTGGCAACGCGCACATGTTCAAGCCGCAATTCCCGGGCGGCCCTCCGGACATGTTTATTTGCGGTAACGATGCCGCGGCAAAAACCACTGTTACGGACATCCTCACGGCCTTCGGTTGGAATACCGTCGATATGGGCGGCATCGAGGGCGCGCGCTTGCTCGAACCCATGTGCGTTCTCTGGGTGCTCTACGGGATGCGTACGAATACATGGAACCATGCATTTAAGCTGCTTCGAAGATAGCTATTCCCGAATCATGCCCCAGAGGTCGTCGGATTTGTGAGCGTCGATGCCATCCACCGGTCCGCACGCGAGCGAACAGCGATGGCCGGAGTACAGATTGCCGAAGAAACGGAGCAGGTGTTCGTTGGCCTCTTGCAGCGTGCTGAAGGTCCATGTTCCGGCCTCCCGCGGGCTCCAGTGAAACGCTCTCCAACCTGCTTTTGACGGGAGGACGAACAGATGCACCGGGCCCTCATCGGTATCGTGAATGATACTGATCGGTTCGGTGCAGAAGATTGCTTGCTGAGCGGCGCAAGGTTGCATAGACTTTCCGTGACCGGGGCGGGCTCGCGGTTCTCCAAGAAGACAACGGGCGCGTGGTTCAGGAATAAGGGCGCCGGTTCTTCCTTTCTAAGGAATAGTGAGTTTCCGGGGCGAAACGTTTCTTTGGGTGAATGGTTCCGCCATCTTATTGGAGGATGTAGTATGGGGCGGCTCGACAACAAGACGGCTCTCATCACCGGGGCAAAGGGCGGCCTGGGCTCTTTCGTCACCAAGACATTTCTGGCGGCGGGCGCGAACGTGGTTGGAGTTTCCAGATCCGTTGCGGTCTCTGATTTTCCAGACCCGCGATTCGTTGCCTTGGCGGCCGAACTCTCGAGCAGAAATGCCGCGAGGCAGGTCGCCGAGGCCGTCGTTCAACGGTTTCAACGCATCGACATTCTGGTGCATCTCGTCGGCGGCTTCGCGGGAGGCATGCCAGTGGCGGAAACCGACGACGCCACCCTCGAACGCATGCTCGACCAGAATTTTCGAAGCGCATTCCACATTTTGCGTGCGGTGATTCCAGCGATGCGTACCGCGGGATCGGGCCGTATCGTGGCTATCGGCAGCCGCGCCGCAGTGGAACCGCAGCCTTTGATCGCGGCTTACAGCGCTTCGAAAGCGGCGTTGCTGTCTCTTGTTCTGAGTGTGGCGAAAGAAAATAAAGATCGAGGCATTACTGCCAATATTATTTTGCCCGGCACCATGGATACGCCGGCTAACCGCGCGGGCGATCCCAAGGCCGACTTTTCGAAGTGGGTCGATCCGCAGCAAGTTGCGAATCTGGCGTTATGGCTGGCGTCGGACGCCAGCGAGCAAGTCAGTGGCGCAGCGATTCCTGTGTACGGGGCAGAGCTGTGACCGCTGTCAGGCAGGTACTTCGGCGAGCTCCGGTTTAGGAGCCAGGTGCGCCGTGATCTTCTTTGCGATCTGTTCTGAGATGTCTTTCTGCACCGCAAACATCTCGGCGGCCGTCTGTTCGTAGACTCCCGACCACAAAAGGCCGCCATCGGCCACATCGATGAGCCCCGCGGAAACGCGGAGGCGATTGCCGTCCGACCGCACGCTGCCTTCTACCAAAGTATCCACACCGAGGCGCACTCCTATGCTGCGAATGTCGTCAGTCTTGCCCTTGAAGTGAAATGATGAGGTCCGCGCGACGACGCGCAGGTCTGCAGTCTTCGAGAGCACGTGAATCAATTCTTCGGTGAGCCCGTCGCTGAAGCGTTCGTTCGCGTCAGGTCCAATATTCACGAACGGCAAGACAACCACGGAACGGCGCGTTTCGGCCGGCGCACTGTCCAACGGCTGGAGACGCCGCATGTGTTCCACCGCGGACCGAAGCTGAAAAACCGGAACGTAGCCGCCGCACGGAAGCTCAATCACAACCGTGTCCGCGCGTCCTTCGGTTTCGTAATAGAGAGTCAGCTTCGAGCGCAAACGCCGCGCCTGGACGCGCACGATGGGGTCAGTACCGGGATTGAAGTTCTCGCCGCGTTCGAAAACGGTGACGCCGATGAGATATTCCTTGAGCCGCACGGTGCGGTTGCGCAGCTTCTGTTCCACGGCGAACTGTAGAAACCGGCATAACTCCTTGGAACGGGAAAAGACCCGGCTTTTCAATACGCGGTGCAATTGCTGGTGCACGGATTCCCCTGATGGAGTCTGTAGCTGGGGGGGCGGCAGTGCGCACGCCTCGCGCGGGAACGTCGGGGCTTCCGCGGCTGTATGGGTGATCACGGTGGTGTCCACTTTCTATAGACCTGGAACCTCAGCCGGCCAGAATGGCTTCGCGCATCTTCTTGGGAAGATCCTGGCGTTTATGCCACTTCAGGAATGCATCCACCAGGCGGGGATCGAACTGGCGGCCACTCTGGCGCGACAGTTCCGCCAACGCCTCGGCTTTCGAAACCGCCGGAGAGAACGGACGCTCGTGCGTCATCACATCGAACGCATCGGCGATTGCAACAATACGCGCCGCCACTGGTATGGCCTGTTCTTTGAGGCTGGCGTATCCGTTGCCGTCCCAGTGTTCGTGATGGTAAAGCGCGATTTCCTCGGCCAGTTGCAGCAGCGGCACTTTTGTGCCGGCAAGAATGCGCGCGCCCAGCGACGCGTGCATTTTGACTTGTTCGAACTCCTCCGCCGTCAGCCGTTCCGGTTTGCGAAGAATAGCGTCGGGTACGCCGATCTTGCCCACATCGTGCAATGGCGCGGCCAGCCGGATCATCTCCACCTGGGCCTTGGACAGGTTGGCGGCGTGGGCGAGGGTCGCCGCGATCTCGCCGACGCGCTTGGCATGTTCGCCGGTGATATCGGTGCGATACTCGGCGGCCATGGCCAGCTTCTGCAGGATTTCGATGCGCGCTTCCTCCAGCTCGTGCGTCTTTTCCAGCACCTGCTCTTCCAGAAGCTGTTTCTGGTTTTGCATGCGCAGATGCAGGTGGCGCGTTTCCAGAAGATTCCGGATTCGCAGCAGAACCTCAGTGGCGTCTATCGGCTTATTCAAGAAGTCCTTGGCACCCATGGTGAGCGCCTTCTGCTTGGCTTCGGCATTCACTTCAGCCGTAAGCACCAGGATTGGCAGGTACTCGCCTTCCGGCACGCGCGGGCCAATCTGCTGCATCACCGCATAGCCGTCCAGGTGAGGCATCATCAGATCCAGCAGGATCAAGTCGGGCTGGAATTTCCCGAACATGGGCAGCACCTGCCGTGGATCGTTGGTGCTGAGGAAGTTGGTATATCCGGCGGTCTGGAGCAGCCGCTCGAGCAGCATCACGTTCGCTTCCTGATCGTCGACGATCAGGATGTGGGAATTCTTCAGAGTTTCTTCTTTTATCATTTGGGGTTGTCCATTTCGCTCAGGCAGCCATCCAGCAGTTGCAGGAACCGTTTAATATCGAGCGGCTTGGGAAGGTAGTCGAGCACTCCCATGGAGAGCAGGCGCTCGATGCGGCCGCGCGTGGCGTCGGCACTGATCACTATGACCGGCGTGTTCGTCAATTCCGGCTGCTGCCGCAGGCCTTGCAGCACGTCTTCACCCGAGATGTCGGGGAGGTGGAGGTCTAGAAGGATCAGATCGGGCCGGTGCTCGCGCGCCAGGTCTAGGCCCAGGCGGCCCTGCATGGCGGCCACCAGCTTCACATGCGGCCGGTGTACGATGATGTGTTCGATCAACGTGATGTTCGAAAGATTGTCCTCGACATAGAGCACAATTCGCTCGCGTTGTTGAGGCTCCGGCGGCGCCGCGGCGGGCAGATCGGCTATAGCGGTCTGGGCCTGTGTAACGGGGTCCTTCACCAGAGGCAGTTCCAGCCAGAAGGTGGCGCCGCGGTCGGGATTGTTTTCCACGCCGATCGAGCCGCCCATCACTTCGAGCAGCCGCTTCGACAGCGCCAGGCCCAGCCCGGTGCCTTCCACGCCGGTTTGCTCGGCTCCGAGGCGTTCGAACGGCGTGAACAGTTTGGTTTCGCTGCCCGGTTTGATACCCGGACCGGTATCGCGCACCTTCACGCGGAGCCGGTTTCCTTCCACTTCCTCGGCGGAAATGGTGACCGTGCCGGCGTCGCTGTTGTACTTGATGGCGTTGGTGATCACGTTGAGCAGAACCTGCTTCAGACGCTGTTGATCGGCCAGCACGTGACGACGCCGGTCGCGCGAGATCTCTTCGCGGACCATAATGTTCCGGCGCGACGCCATGGGCGTCAGCAAGTCCAGCGTCTCCTGGACGGCCGAACTGATCAGGACGGCCTCCGGTGAAATCGAAAGTCGTCCGGCCTCGATACGAGAAATTTCCAGGACTTCGTTGATCAACCCGAGCAGATGCTGCCCGGCCTTGAGAATCTGCGCGACGGACTCGCGCTTATCGCGATCGAGAGCCGCCATTTCCAGCAGCTGAGCGAAGCCCAGGATGGCATTGAGCGGGGTGCGCAGCTCGTGGCTCATGCGCGACAGGAACTCGCTTTTCGCGCGGTTTGCCTTCTCGGCTTCTTCTTTGGAACGGCGCAGCGCCACGGTGAGGCGTTCTCGCTCCGTGACCTCGTTGGCCAGCAGCTGTTCGGCTAGCCGGCGGTCGGTGACGTCCAGCAGCACGGATCGGATGCCCGTGGCTTCTCCGGCGGCATTGCGAATCAAGCTGTCGTAGATTTCGAGAATCAGGTAACCACCGTCGCGTCGGAGGAAATCACGCTCGAATGGAGCGACCGGCTCATCGCCGGCGATCTTGCGCTCGATCGCATGACGGCACTGCTCCTGCTGATCCGCGGCCACAAAATGCCAGACTGGATTGCCGATCATCTCGGTCGCGGAATAACCCAGCATGCGGCATTCGGTCTGGTTTACGCGCCGCAAAATCCCTGCGGCATCGATTTCATGGTAAGCAACCGGCGCAAATTCAAATAGCTCCCGAAATGTTGTGTCTAATTCGGAAGGATTTCGGGAATTGACGCGGTCACGCGGAGGAGCGGCTGGCAGAGTTCCGGAGGGAGTCCCAGTGCGGATCATCTTTACACCTTGTACAGCAAATACAAGTGATTTGCAAGCAGCAATACAGCAAATTCGCCTGACTTATTATATAAATACCGTCTAATTTTATTGAAATTATAATGCTTCACGAAACATGCGACACGGCGGCGGAGATGGTGGCGAATGCCAACTGCAGAGCGTGGCTGGCCTGGCCGTGCAAGACTGCTGCAAACTTTCAGGCACGCCAGTGCTGAACGGCTGCAACCCAAGTTCCAGCGGCGGTTGGTTCTGAATTCGGAACAAAGTTCTTGCAACTGGCCTGACCATCTGCTAAACAACCTAAAGATTGTATTCCCGTCTGTTCTGATACTGGAACAAAGATGCCCGCGAAAGGATGGGGGCTGACCCGCGGGATGGACACGGTTCACGCGCCGGCCGGCGATGGCCTTTTGGAGGACGATGCCAAAATTGGGTGACCGGGTCGTATGAGCTCCAGCGCTACGATCAAAACAACAGTGAGACTGCCGGCCGATTTGCACTGGCAGTTCCAGGGAGAACGGGCCAAGCGCCGTCTCTCCAATGAAAAAGCGATTGCCGAGGCTTTTGCTTTCTGGATCGCCCATTGGCAACCGGTGGTCGAGCGATCTCAAAAGAGTTCACGCGCCCCGTTGCATCCAACTACTCCGCTTGAGAGAGCATGTGTCGAGGCCCTTTTAAACATTCTTCGCAATCGCCGTGACCCGGCGCGTGCCATAGCTCTCCAGGGGGTTCTTGAGGCATTGTCGAGCCCTTCGGAGGGGCATGCGAAACAGATGGGTCCTGGCCCTGCCTCGCCAGGAACCGATAATTTCGAAAAGAAAGTGGAGCAGCTTCGTCCCGGCCCGAAAGATGCTCGACGACGTGCGGAAATAGCTCGCCTTTCAGGAGGCCGAGCGCGCGGCAAGAAGACATAGCCTGCATGCGCGCGCTGCTCGGGGG
>DATLVQ010000710.1:0-2506 GCA_035577325.1 Bryobacteraceae bacterium
TGCGGCTGCTCCCCGACGACGGCGCGCTGGTGCTCCTCGTGGCCGACGACGGCCCGGGGATCCCGCCCGAGGAGCGCGACCGCGTGATGGAGCCGTTCGCGCGTGGGGCCGGCGTGACGGGCCGCGGCACCGGGCTTGGGCTCGCCATCGTGAACCATATCCTGGCCGATCACAGCGCGCACATCCGCGTGGAAGAGAACCTTCCCGCCGGTACGCGCTTCATCATCGAGATTCCGCTTGCCGCCGATACTTCCGAAGAAGCCCGCGTGTCCGAAAGCGCGATTCCCGCTACGCACGTATGAAGCCCGCGAGAATTCTGGTGGTGGACGATGAACCCGGCATCCGCCAATCCCTGTGCGGTGTATTGGGTGACGAGGGCTACCAGGCACGGGCCGTGGCCACCGGCGAAGAGTGCCTGGAGGATTTGACGCGCGAGCCCTCCGACCTGGTGCTGCTCGACGTCTGGCTGCCGGGAATCGACGGCATGGAAACGCTCACGCGCATCCAGGAGATTCCGGCGGGCGACCGGCCGGCGGTGGTCATGATCTCCGGCCATGCCAATATCGAATCCGCCGTGAAGGCCACCAAACTGGGAGCTTTCGATTTTCTGGAGAAGCCGCTTTCCATTCAAAAGCTCGCCGTGGTGTTGAAGAATGCGCTCGATCACCGGCGGTTGCAGCTTGAAAACGTGCGGCTGCGCGGCGATACGCAATCGAAATATCGCATCATCGGCGAAAGCGTGCCCATGAAAGCGCTGCGCCAGCAACTGGAGCTGATGGCGGCTACCAATGGGCGCGTGCTGATCTACGGCGAGAGCGGCACGGGCAAGGAGTTGGTGGCGCACGCCATCCACGCCATGAGCCAGAGGGAATCCGAGGCCTTCGTGGAAGTGAACTGCGCGGCCATTCCCGAAGAGCTGATCGAGAGCGAGCTGTTCGGCCACATCAAAGGCAGCTTCACGGGCGCGCACGAGAACAAAATTGGCAAGTTCCGCAAGGCCGATGCCGGCACGCTGTTTCTGGACGAAGTGGGCGACATGAGCTTGCGTACTCAGGCCAAGGTGCTGCGCGCGCTGGAGGAGCAGCGCTTCGAGGCCGTGGGCGCGTCGGAATGGACGCAAGTGGACGTGCGCGTGATCGCCGCCACCAACAAGGTGCTGGAACACGAGATCGAGGTCGGCAATTTCCGCGAAGATCTGTTCTACCGCCTGAATGTCATCCCGTTTCATGTTCCGCCGTTGCGCGACCGCGTGGAAGACGTCCCGCTGCTGGCGGATTATTTTCTGCGCGAGTTCACGGTGGCATACGGCCGCAAGCCCAAAGAGCTGACGCCGGCGGCTTACGAGGTGCTGCAGGAGCACCACTGGCCGGGGAACGTGCGCGAACTCCGCAACCTGATCGAGCGCATCGTCATTTTGAATCCCCAGACGCGCGTGGACGCGCGCCACATTCCGCTGCAAACCACCCGGCGGACGGCAGCCGAGCGGGCGGAGCGCTTTGGAAGCCTGCAGGAAGTCCGCGAAGCCGTCGAGCGCGAGTACATTCTCAAGAAGCTCGAAGAAACCAACGGCAACGTGACGCGTACAGCGGAGCTGCTGGGTCTCGAGCGCAGCAATCTTTACCGGAAAATGAAGACGCTGGGCATCGGGCCCAAGGAGTAACGTTAGCCGTTCCGGGAAGTTATTTCGTCACGCTCACCGTGCGCCAGGTCATACGCAGGCCCTCCGGCAGCCGAAACTTTGCGGCCTGCATAAAAAAAGTGCTGACGCCGGGGATTGGGATGGCGCGATAGACCTCGGTCTCGGAGTTGGTCATGATTCCTCCGCGTATGCCGAGCTCGATAGTCTTGGTCCGCGACGTGGACAATAGCCATTGGAGACTCGGTAGCGCGTCCACGGATTCCATGTCGCCGAAAAACCGGGCATGATGTCCGGGAAATTCGACGTCGGTAAATTCCAGCCCGACGATGTAGTGATCGATGGGCGTCGCGCTGCGCTCGAAACGCCGGATGCGGCCGCGCAACACCGCGCCTCTGGGAATCGGCAAGCCGCCTTTCTGTTCGACGGGCGCATCGACGATGGCTGAGATGACATCGCCCACCGCGGTGCTTTCGGAATCGATTGCGCTTGCGAGCCGCACCGGCAGCCGCAGGCCGGGTGGAAGCGAGATCTCGTCAACCGGGGATGCCTGCGGTAGCGTAACAGTGGAAGGCGCCTCGAACCTGAGCATCGAATTCGCGCCAAATTCGCGGCAATGGCTGAACTCGATCCGGTTACGGTTCTCGTGACCTGTATCTTCGGTGAGGATCAGCTCGGCGCTCTGCGGCAGCAGTAAGTTCTCGGAACCAATGCGCACGCGCGCGTAATCCAGCGTGTTTCTCACCGCGGCTATGGGGAGATCGGGCGGGATCTCCGCGGCATTTGTTTCGATGCGCAGCAGATCGAGCGATTCCGCATCCACCCAAAATGAGCCCGCGGCGGCGACGCGTCCTGAAGCCCCGCTCGTCC
>DATLVQ010000711.1:0-3182 GCA_035577325.1 Bryobacteraceae bacterium
AAAGCACTTAACGGCCCGCTTCGTCCACTACGCCGCGCTTTTTCTGCGTCAGAATTTCGCGAATCGCGTAGATGCGGCGATCCTGGCTTTCGAAATACGTCCGAATCATGACTTCGCCGAGCAGGCCGGTCGAGAACATCATGAGGCCGGCCAGCAACATCAGCCCGCCCGCCAACATCAGCGGCCCATGCTCCAACACGATGTCGTGGCCGTTGATGAATTTGTCACCCGCGCAGTAGGCCAGCATCAAAAAACCGAGCGACGTGCCGGCAAGACCGAGCGCCCCGAAGAAATGCATGGGCCGTGTAAAATACCGCAACAGAAAACGGATCGTCAGAATGTCGAACAGCACGCGGAACGTGCGGCCGAGCCCGTAATGCGATTCGCCGGCGGCGCGCGGCGTGTTGCGGATCGGTACTTCAGCCACGCGCGCGCCGTAAAAGCTGGCCAGAGCGGGAATGAAGCGGTGCAGTTCACCGTACAGGTTCACGTCCTGCAACACTTCAATGCGATAGGCCTTGAACGTTGTGCCGAAATCGCGCAGATCGAGACCCGAAGCGCGCGACATGAGCCAGTTGGCGATACGCGAAGGAATCTTCCGCGTGATGGGATTGTCGACGCGCTCCTTGCGCCAGCCGCTCGCGATATCGAAACCCTCATCGATTTTCGCCAGCAGCGCGGGGATATCTTCGGGCGCGTGCTGCAAATCGCCATCCATGGCGATGATAATTTTCCCCTTGGCTTCGTGAAAACCCGCGGAAAGAGCGGCGCTTTGCCCGAAATTGCGGCGCAAGCGGATCACCTTCAGCCGGGCATCGGTCTCGACCAGGTTGGCCAGCAGCTCGAAGCTGCGGTCGGTTGACGCATCGTCGATAAACAGAATTTCGTATGGCCGGCGAATGGATTCGAGAACTACTGTCAGCCGGTCGTACAGCGGCAGAATGGACCGCTCCTCATTGTGGACCGGAATGACAATCGAAAGCATCAGTCTGTAACTAACATTCTACTGCACGCACGCTCGTGATATACTCCTCGCACTTCCGAGGTGTGGCTTGGCGTGGAAATTCAGGTTACTGCCGGTGGTGTTTCTGGTGCATTTGAGCGCGCAGACGGACGCTCCGATCCCCAAGGAGAATCCGTTCACCAGCGCGGCGGATCTGGCGCGCGGCGCGCGCCTTTTCACGGCGAATTGCGCGCCCTGCCACGGACCCAAGGGCAACGGCGGGCGCGGAGCCAATCTCGCCCGGCCCAGGCTGCCGCGCGCGGCCGATGACGCGGCGCTGTTTCAAGTGATCCGCGACGGCATTCCCAACACTGAAATGCCGGGCGCCTGGGGCATGACGGATCACGAAATGTGGCAGGTGGCGGCGCATGTGAGAGCGCTCGGCCGCCTACCGACTGAGAGCGTTCCGGGCGACCCGGCGGCTGGCCGCGAATTGTTCCGCGCCAAAGGCTGCGCCGGCTGCCATGCCGTGGGGCTCGAAGGCGGGCGCGTGGGGCCGCCGCTCACGGAGATTGGCGAGCGCCGAAGCGCGGCATACATGCGGGCGGCGCTGCTCGACCCGGCGGCAAATTTGCCCGAAGAGTTCACCATGGTCGAAGTCACCACTAGTGGCGGCCGGCGTATTACTGGCATAGTCCTGAACGAGGATACCTACTCCGTCCAGTTGCGCGACCTCTCCGACAACCTGCACTCTTTCTGGAAGCAGGAGCTATCCACATTCGAAAAATACACGGATCGCACGCCCATGCCGAGTTATCGCACCCGCCTGAACGATCGCGAGATGGACGATTTGATCGCCTACCTGGTTTCCCTGCGAGGTCCGCAATGAGAGCGTTTCAGACTGTGGCACTGTGGAGCTTGGCGTATTTTTCGGCCTCGGCGCAAGTGAGCTTCGACCGCATTCGCGCGGCGGAGGGTGAGCCGGGCAACTGGCTGACGTACTCGGGCAACTACAGCGCGCAGCGCCACTCGGCGCTCGACCAGATCCACGCCGGCAATGTCCAAAAAATGAAACCGGTGTGGGTGTATCAAGCCAGCAGCGTAGCGCCGGTGGAGACGACGCCGCTCGTGGCCGACGGCATCATGTATATCAGCGAGCCGCCCAGCAACGTGACGGCCCTGGATACCCGCACCGGCCGGCCGCTCTGGAAGTTTCAGCGTACCGTGCCGAAAGACGTTCGCGTTTGTTGCGGGCAGGTGAACCGCGGCGTGGCACTGCTCGATGAACTGGTGTTTGTGGGCACCGTCGACGCGCACCTGATCGCGCTGGACGCGAAGACCGGCGTGGTTCGCTGGGACACCGTGGTAGCGGATTACAAAACCGCCTACGCAATCACTGTCGCGCCGCTCGCCGTCAAGGATAAAGTGATCGTTGGAATCGCGGGCGGCGAATATGGAGTCCGTGGTTTCATCGACGCCTATTGGGCAAAAACCGGAAAACAGGCGTGGCGCTTCTGGACCATTCCCGGGCCGGGCGAGCCGGGCAACGAAACCTGGGCGGGCGATAGCTGGAAAACGGGATCGGCGACAACATGGGTGACGGGCGCGTACGATCCCGAGTTGAACCTGGTCTATTGGGGCACGGGAAATCCGGGGCCGGACTGGAACGACGAACGCCGCGCCGGCGACAATTTGTACTCCGATTCCGTGGTGGCGCTCGATCCGGACACCGGAAAGTTAAAATGGTATTTCCAGTTCACCCCGCACGATATGCACGACTGGGATTCGACCGAGATCCCGGTGCTGGCCACAGCCAAGTTTAACGGGCGCGACCGCAAGGTCCTGCTATTCGCCAACCGCAACGCGTTTTATTACGTGTTGGACCGCGCGACGGGCGAGTTTCTGCACGGCAATCCCTATGCTCATCAGACGTGGGCCAAGGGCCTGGACGATCGCGGACGGCCGGTGCGCGTGCCCAACATGGGACCAAACGAGGAAGGCATTAAGGTCTATCCTGGCGCCGCCGGAGCCAATAACTGGTACAGCCCGGCGTATAGCCCGAAGACGGATTTGTTTTACGTCGCCGTGCGCGAGGCGGGCGGCATCTACTACAAGGGCGAGGCCGTATACAAGGCGGGCGCGCTGTTCAACGGCGGTGGTTTTCGCGATATACCCGGCGACCGTGGCTACGGCGTAATCCGCGCATTCCGGCCGGCGTCGGGCGAGATTCAATGGGAGT
>DATLVQ010000712.1:0-6584 GCA_035577325.1 Bryobacteraceae bacterium
CGCTGTTGCTGCCATTGATGGCGTTGACCAGACCGGCTACCACGGTGTCGAGCGTGTCCGCCTTGACGACTTTGTATGTGTAAGCCGTTCCCGCGATCGTGATGGTGACGACGTCATCCGCGTGGATTGCGCCGCCCAGCGACACGCCGCCCAGTGCGAAAATCTCGAAGCTTGCGGCGTTGCGCACTCCTTGCTGTGGAACATTCGCCTCGGCCGGCGAGTAAATCATCACGCGGCGGTTATAGGTATCCGCGACGTAAAGGTTTGTGCCGTCCCAGGCCAGCGACGTCGGCGTCTGCAGCCGGTCGGTGGAAGGCGAGGCCTCGTCGGTATTTCCATCCGCCTGCCCCAGAATGATGTCCGCCACCGCGCCCGAGGTTGTGGGTACGTGGCGGTAAACCAGCACACGATCGTTGCCGCCATCGGCCACGAACAGCCAGGTGCCGTCCGAAAGGGCGTAGCGCGGGAAACTCATGGTGGAACTGCAAAGCGCCGGGTACGTGGGATGATTGGCCAGATCGGTGCCGGTCGAAACGGTGCACATCACTGGCGTTTCCTTGTTGGTGGTATCGGTGCTTGCCGTTGCCGGAGCGCCGGTGAACGAGTTGTTGGGTATCGAGCTGGTCAGATTCGGCTGTCCCAGTGCCACGTCGGCTGCCTGGGCGTTTTGCGTGGGCAGGCTATTCCAGATGAGTACGCGGTTGTGACCGAGGTCTGCGACATAAAGCCGCACACCGTCCGAGGTCACCGAAACCGGGTTCAGCATGTTGTCGGCGGTGGCGTCGGATTTCGCTTGCGTCAGGTCGGGCTCCACGAAAGTCGTGAAATTAGGCTGGCCCAGCACCACGTCCGCCGTGGCGCCGTTGCTGGCCGGAATCGAGTTGTAAATCAGAATGCGGTGATTTTGCGTATCGGCGACGTACAACTTGCCGTTCTGGATCCACACACCTTGCGGTCCTCGCATGGATTTCGCCGTGGGCGGCACCGTGGTCAGAGTTGTTTTGAAATCCGGCTGGCCCACCACCACGTCTGCCGGCGCATTGTTGGATGTTGGAATGGTATGCCAGATCAGGACGCGATTATTATTGGTATCCGCCACCGCCAGAATCGTGCCGTCGGTCGCCACCGCGGTAGGCAGCTGCATCCCGGTCTGTGAAGCGCCCGGATCGGTCGTCGTAAAGTTGGCTTGCCCCAGTACGACACTGGCCGTGCCTCCGCAGGCTGGACAGCGTGAGCCTTGGCCGGGAGGTACTTGGTCCTGTGGGGGAAACATGCTGGAGATGTGCTGGTAAATCAGCACGCGGTTGTTAACCGGGGCCGAGCCCAGGCGGTTGGAATCCGCCACGAATAGCGTATCGTTCCTAAAAGCCAGACCCGATGCCCCGCCAATGAGCGTTTGACTGGCGCCGGTCAGCGTTCCGGTGAACGTCGATTGCCCCACCACTGCCCGTCCCGCCTGCCCGGTAGTGAAATCCGCCGCCATGGAAATAGCGGCCAATAGAAAGAAGACGCAAAAGTGCTTCATATTTCGAATGATAAGAGTGACGTTTTGATCTTCGATTATAGCAACAGCCCTTAGACGGGGTTCCTTGACTCAGGGTTTCATCGTAGCTTGGGGAGCCATAAAGCTCCCCCACCGGACTGTCGATCCCTGAAATTGGGACGGTCAGGCGCGCCCATGCCCGTTTCTCCAGGAGGACGATTGCACCCTCGAGTTCCCGCCGCTGGGAAGACTCGCGCACAGTTATCGTTTGGCCGCCGTGCGTTCCTTGTTTCCCTGATCGGGATTTGCGCGGCGATTTCGGTTAGTTTCCTGGCCGTCAACTTGGCCATCCGTACTGAAATTAAAGCCGGTATCAAGGAATCGTTGCAGCGCACCGAGCGTTCAATCGAGCAGGCTCGCGCCGCGCAAAGTTCCCGCATGGCTCTCGCGCTGCAACTGGTTTCCGAGGACTCGGCTCTCCAGCAGGCAGTACGCGACCTGGAGTACACAGACGCCTTTCAACCTGCGCGGCACGCGCAGGCCCGCCAGATCGTTGACGAGCATGCCCGCACCGTTCGTGAGTTTACCGGCAGCGATTTTATTATGTTCAGCGATCCACGCGGAAGCCTTCTGGCAGCCGTTGGCGGCCCTGAGCCATCGCGGGAAACCCTGGTGGCCCTCTACGATAATTTGGGCTCGGGTCTTCACTCCATCGCCGGTACGCTATACGACCTCACCCGCGTGCCTATCGGAGTGCCGGGCCGCCTCATTGGCGCGTTCACTTTCGGCAGGAGATTCGACTTCGCCGATCTCGACAGGCTGGGGCCGGCGGGATTACTCTATCGTGGCCGCCTGCTTCGCTCTACGTTTTCCGTCGCGCTGGCCGCCGAATCGGAACGTCGCATCCGGCCCGACTGCGCCCGCGTCGGTTGCGAGCTGCGCATCGGCGACGAGGACTTTCTGGTGACGCCGGTCAGCCCCGCGCTAGCCGGCACGCGCCCCGGCGATGAGTACCAGGTTCTCAGCTTCCGCTCGATCGACCGGGCCATGGATGAGATCACGCACCGTTTCCGGACGACTCTTCCGGCGATCGGCCTTTGCATCGTCCTGATGGCGGTTTGTATTTCTGCCCTGGCATCGCGGGCGGTCTCACTTCCGCTCCAGCAGCTGATCGCCAGGCTCGCTGGTAGCGAAGCTTTGGGGAAATTGCAGCCCGATTTTCCGGAGGACTTTCCGACCCGCGAGATTAATCAGCTGGCGGCTTCTTTCAACCGGGCCGCCTCTGCAGCGCTGCAAAGCAACATGCGGCTGGATCATGCCAGCGTCGAATTCGTCGAAACCATGGCTCAAGTCCTCGACGCCCGCGACCCCTATACCGCCGGACACAGCAACCGCGTCCGGGATTATGCCAGCGCCATCGCCACCGCGATGGGCCTTCCGCCCGAAGAGATTGAGGTCATCCGCACCGGCGCCGAACTGCACGATATCGGCAAGATCGGGATCCCCGATGCTATTCTGCAGAAGCCGGGCTACCTGACGCCGGAAGAATACGAGCTGGTGAAACTGCACCCGCAGATCGGGAAGCGAATCCTCGAACGGGTCGCTCAATTTGAGAAATACCTGCCTATCGTCGAGCTGCATCATGAAGACCAGGATGGCCGCGGCTATCCCTACGGGCTCAAAGGGCACGAAGTTCCGCTCGCGGTCCACATCGTGCATGTGGCGGACGTTTACGATGCCATCACCACCGACCGCTCCTATCGCCAGGCCATGTCCGCGCGGCGCGCCCACGAGATCCTGGAACTGTCCTCAGGAACGCAATTCGATTCGGAAGTCGTACGCGTGTTTTCCACCATTCTGGCGGAACGTAGCACTATTGAATTGAGCGATGTCGACCGGCTGGCAAGCATCGTGCGTAGCTGAGCGGGCCCCGCCAAAACCCCCATTCAGCCGGGTCAGCGCCGGCAATGCTAAAATAACGGCCTAGCGACATGTCTTTCATCCAGAACCAGTTTGAAAGAAACTTCATCACCACGTCGGTGGATTACGTCTTCAATTGGGCGCGCAAATCCGCCATCTGGCCCATGACGTTCGGCCTGGCCTGCTGCGCCATTGAAATGATCGCATCATCCACCTCGCGATTCGATATCGCACGCTTCGGCGCGGAAGTCTTTCGTCCGAGTCCGCGCCAGTCGGATCTCATGATTGTGGCGGGTACCGTCACACTCAAGATGGCTCCTGTGCTCAAGCGCATTTACGATCAGATGCCCGACCCGAAATGGGTAATCTCCATGGGTGCCTGCTCGAGCGTCGGGGGTCCGTTCAATACCTACAGCGTGCTGCAGGGCGTCGACAAAATCGTGCCTGTGGACGTCTACGTCACCGGATGCCCGCCCAGGCCCGAAAATCTGTTCTATGCGCTGCTGAAGCTGCAGGACAAAATTGACCAGATGACAACACTTATCAAGCGGCCGACAGAAGTCCGGCTGGACGAGTCCATGCTCGCGGACTTCAAACAGCAGGTCATGATCGCCCAGGTTCAGAACCCGGTGTAGCGGCCTCGCACAGGGGCTGGGTTCGCGAATCTAATGTTCTACAAAGACGACCAGAACATCTATCGGGTACGTCCGTTGGAGGCCTTTGACTGGCTGATTCATGGTTTTGGGACCCGCTGGTCGGATACTTTCGGCCAATGCCGGAATTTGGCCACGCTGCATCAGATTCACTCGGGCACGGTCGTTGATGCCGAAGGCCGGACCGGCTGCCTGGGGGAGGGGGATGCGCTGGTGACGAACACACCCGGCATGCTGGTCGCCGTGAAGACCGCCGACTGCATTCCCATCCTGATTGTCGATGAACGGACACACAGCGCGGCCGCCGTACACGCAGGCTGGCGGGGCACTGTAAAGAATATCGCGGCTCAGGCGATTGCCGAAATGGAGAAAAAGTTCGGTAGTGGTGTAGAAGATCTGCACGCCGCCATTGGCCCGGGCATCGGCAAGTGCTGTTACGAAGTGGGACCGGATGTGGCCGCGCAATTTAACTCGTACGATTACTCACTGCGGAATTGCACGCACTCTGTACACCTGGATCTGGCCGCGTCGAATAGGCGACAAATCGAAGCCTGCGGCCTGACACCGGACCGGATCTACGTCGCGGGACTCTGCACCAAATGTAACGGCGAGTTCCATTCTTACCGGCGCGACAAGGAACGGGCAGGACGGATGCTTTCAGTTGTGGGGATTCGGTAGCGCAGAAACACGAAGGGCGCGAGATGCCTCGCGCCCCGTGCCTTCGTTCGGTTGATTACGCCGCGTGCGCCAGCCATTCTTCGATTGTCTCGGCTGCCTCAAACTCGTGCCGGTCGGCCGCCTCCTGGCAACGTATGCAGAAAGGCGCCCACGGCACCGCGTTCAAGCGTTTGGAGCCAATCTCCTCTTCGCAATGAATGCACGTGCCAAAGCTGCCATCGTCAATGCGCGCTAGAGCCGCTTTGACCTTGCGGAGGAGACCAGACTCGCGGTCCAGGTTTCGGATGGCCAGTTCGCGTTCGCCGGCAAGCTGAACCTCGTCAATGGCATCCGCGGCTTTCTCGATGGCGATGTCATCGCGATTTCTTAAACTGGCGCCAATCTCTGCCTGTTTTCCTTCCAGAGCCGTTCTGTATTTTTCAAGTTCGCTCTTGGTCATGTCTGTTTCTCCTTACCAATAAGCCCATAAAACTTAGGGCCTGTTCCAACCTCGCTAAGAACAGACGCTAAACCCGGGCAAAAGTTTCAAGAATCTTAGTGCCTCACGCTAATATTTATTAACTACAACATCATGCAGATTCGACCGCTTTCTAGCGGTATAGGAAGAGGAGCAATTCCATTGCCAGTTCGAAAGGTTTGGATTCGGTGTGCGAATCGTGCGTTTCTTTACAGTTTCTAATTGCGGATTTCAAAGGTCCCGAAGCTCAAACCAAGCTCGCGGCCATCCTGGGCGCCTTTAAAAGTGCGACCAGACTCAATGGTCAGTTCCAGCCAATTTGTCCCGGCCAGTCGCTCGGGCAACGCCAAAGTGACGTGAAACTGGGTCGTTCCTTTATTCAAGGTGAACTCCGAAAGGGGTATACCAGCTGCTGTGACCCGTACCGGGAGCGGGCCTGCCTGCAGCTGGGTTTCCGAGCAAAACCCGAAGAGATAGAGCCTTTCGGAGGGCGACCGCGGGGCACCAATCCGAACGGTGGCGCGCTTAGGCATCCAGCGCGATCCGCCTTCCAGAGCATACCACTCGGGTCCAAGCAAATAGGCCATAAGCGGGTTGCCGGCGTCGACGCGCGTGGGTGGTTCGGGGTCGAGATCCTGGGCGATAGTGTCGGCGTATCGCGACGTGATCGCCTTGAGCCTGCCCGGGCCGGTCTGGTACACGATGATCCGGCTCTCGTTCAAACCATGGATAGTTGGGCCGCTGGGGAGGACGTAATCGGAAACGAAGCCAATTTCAGGATGCGGGTCAATATGCCGGTCCGACCCGGGTGTGAGATAGACGTCCGAGACGCCGAATACGGCAAACGGGTGGTGAAACACCCCTGCCCAAAATAGCGTGGAATCAACACCATCGAGCAGAATGGCCTCTTTGGGATGCAACTGGCGCGCCGCCGCCACTCCCAAGACCATGCGCTCGACGGCCCAGCTGCGTTCGCCCCACCATTCCATGGCTCGCCAGTCAGCCGGGACCATTACGGCCAGGTAGGCGGTCGCCAGGAAGCCGGCGACTATCCTCGATGCGGTCGTACGACGCCAACCACTCACCAGGGCCTGTCCACCCAGTATGGCCAGCCCGATTGTGGGCAACGATAAATAATACAAAGACACGTGATCGCGTAATGGCAGGACCGGGGCCAGCACGATGGCGTACCAGCCGAGGCAAAATAACGGGAGCCGGTCTCCCCGCCGCACCCGGGCCGCAGCGAAAGCGACGAGGGACAGGCTCAAGACAAAAGCCAACAGCCTCCCAGGGCGTCCCATCAGCCAGGGAGCGACCTCGACCGGCACAAATGTCTGTTGGCAGTAACGGAAGAAGGTCCGGATGATCGCGCCGGTCCAGTGCAGCTCGTAAA
>DATLVQ010000713.1:0-11943 GCA_035577325.1 Bryobacteraceae bacterium
TAGGGCACCTTATCCCCAACGTTGAAGTAACTCTTCTCGTTGGCGCCGACGAGCATGGTGTAGCGCCGGCCTGACTGGGCCGCGGCCTGGCTACCGTCGCGGATCGTAAACTCCACTTTGTAGACGGCCGGGTCACCAGGCTTCTCCTCGGCGGCGGGCAGCACGGGCGCCAGCAGGCCGACGAGGGCCAGAATTGCAGGAATTCGCATCAGTTGCGGGCCTCCTGCTGAAGATGACGGGGGCCAATGCGGCAGCGTGGAGTCGAATCGGGGTAAGTTTGAGCTAAATACAAGCGAACCTTCGGCGATCGGCGGTCGTATCCGTATCCTAGGGAAGGAAGGAGTGCAACCGTGCTTAAAATCAACCCGGCTAATTGTTTGTTTCTGCTGGCCCTGTTCGGATCGCCGGGCTTCGCCGACGAATGGAAGAAGGACTTCAGCGTTTCGCGGAAAGCCGACCTGCGGGTAGATGTGGATGACGGCGAGGCGATTATCCGCACCTGGGATCGAAATCAGATCGAAGCGCGTGTCACCACTCATGGATGGAAAATCGAGCCTAACGAAGTACGCATTACCGACCATCAGACTGGGGATCGTGTCGAAATTGAGGTGCGGGTCCCCCGGACGCACATCAGCTTTGGCATCCGTTCGGTTCACGTGGAGCTGCAAGTCCCGCGGGAGCTGCGCGCCACAATCCACAGCGGTGACGGCAGAATTTCCATTCAAGACGTGAAGGGCGAGATACATCTCTCGACCAGTGACGGCAGCATCGAGGCCGATACAGTGGACGGCGATTTCGACGCTAAGACGGGGGATGGCCGCATTCGCGCCAACGGACGCTGGGACCGGCTGACTCTCGAAACCAGCGATGGAAGCATCGACGCCGAGGCCCGCACCGGGTCGAAAATGGCGGGTGCGTGGCGGATCCACACGGGCGACGGTTCAGTCACCCTGCGCCTGCCGGAAAACTTTGCGGCCGACCTCGACGCGCACACCGGCGATGGCAAGATCACCGTTGACCTTCCGGTTACCGCTTCAGGAACGCTAGGAGGTTCAGACCTGCGCGGCAAACTCAATGGCGGCGGTCAAACGCTCGTGGTTCGGACGGGCGACGGGCCGATTCGTCTGCACCGCCTCTGAGTCGCCGCCGCGCTTTCACAAAGCCAGGCAGAAAGCCACGATAGTCCGGCCGTGTACGCCCGTTGTTTCCTCCAGTTCGCCCAAGAGCGCGCGTTCCACGCCTTCGGGATCGGATTCGACTGCGCATGCCGCAATCTCTGTGTCGGTGGCGCCGTGAAAGCATAACTCGCAGACCCCCAACGCCTCGGCGGCGGCACGCACCGGCGGACCGAATGTGCGGCAGGTGATGGGGCGCGCGACGTAGAGATCGCAGGCGCCGGTTTGCGGATCGAGCGCGGGGCAGGGTTCGTCGTTGCCGAAGTCGGCGAATCGCGCTTCAGCCTCTTCGCCTTCGGCGAGAATACCGGTGCGAGGATCGCCCGGAAAGTCACGCGATATCCGTGTCATGCACTGGCGGGCCCGTTCACGTACGCGTCCGGCGCGCTGGGGGTCGCCGGTGTCGAGCTCGGACAAACCTCGCCGTAGCCGACGCGCATCCAGCTGAGTAATCGGGAACGGCCCCATGCAGCATTCGGTACACCCCACGCGGCAGACCAGCCATGGCCCGCTGCGGCGCGCGGCCTCGGCCATGGCGGCGTCGACAATCTGGATCAAGGCGCCGTCACGGACGTCGATTCGTGGCGCAGGTTGCATGAAGGTGGCGGCAGCGAGTCCAACGCCGTCCTTTCGCCGGCTAAAACGCCGGCCTCGATTGTGGCTCAGCCTGGCCTCGATGGCAGGTGTAGCAGCGCACTTCCATTTTGCCGCCGAAAGTCGAATCGTTGATGGAATGGGTCATGATGAGCATCTTCCGCGCCATGTTCTTGGCAGGTTTGTCGTCGGAAGCGCGGTCGTTCTGCACGTGGCAATAATCGCAATCCACGCCCAGCGACATGCTGAACGAGCGCATGGCGTCAATAAATTGGGATGCCGGCAGGTCTTTCAGGATCTGCACGTTCTTGAAGCGAGCGCTGGCCGTGGCTTCGGGCTTGCGCAGGGCCTCGCCTGCTGAATCCGGCTGCTTCTCCAGCACCATGGTTCGCTCCGTGGTCTTTCCCTCTGCGGTCATTGTCGAGGTGATCGTCAGCGTGTTGCCGTCGGACGAAAGCGCGTACTTCTCCGTGATGCTAGCGGGATGTCCGGCGACCTTAGCCTCGATCATGAGGACGCCGCCGCTCCAGGACGCCTGCGTGCGCATGGGCATGCCGTGCAGCGAATTCATGGACGGCTTTCCGTCCGTGTTGTAGGTGAACGATGCCCGCTGCTCGCCATGCGCGCCGAACGTGCCGGTTTGTTCGGTAAGCTTCGAACCCTGTTGATCGAAGATCGCCAGGTATTCGGTTGGCGCTGGGCCATTGAACTGGCTCTTCTCGATGTTCGCCTTCCAGACGCCCGTGAAGTTGGGTGTCTGGCCGAAGAGGGCACACACGCTGCACAATGCGACGATGAAACGGACTCTCATATAGGGGGTAGTTTATGACATTGCGTCGCGATTGCGGATCTTCGTTGCCAAGAATTCGCAGCAGTACGATGGGCTACCTTGACTGAGTCCACGGTCTTCTATAGCATTTTCTGTATCACCATCGGTCTTGCATTGAAACGGAATTACATTCTTGCCGTGGCCTTTATCGGCGCGTCCGGCATGCAGTCGCAGCCCGCAGGGGATACTGCGCTCGACCGGTACTCGGCCGATGCCGAACAAGCCATGGCCGCGCACGACTGGCCCGCGGCCGCGAAGGCCCTTCAACAGCTCGCCAAAGGGGCGCCCGGCGTCCCCGAAGTGCACGCGAATCTCGGTCTGGCTTACTACTCGCAAAACCTGGTTTCCGAGGCTGCCGCCGAGTTTCAGAAGACGCTATCGCTCGATCCCAAGTTTCCGCGGGCGGGTTGGATGCTCGGCCTTTGCGACGCCGAGTTGGGCCGGAGTGAAGAGGCGATCAAGCTGCTTGAACCGGCATGGGGCCATCCCCCCGACGATCAGGCCGCCCGCCTGATCGGTCTCGATCTGCTCCGCGCCTACCAGGGTCTGCAGCAATACGGCAAGGCGGCGATGTTGGGCGAGGATCTGCTGCGTCGGTATCCAAAAGATCCCGAAATCGTTTACCAGGTCTCGCGCCTGCATGCCGGGCGGTCGTATCAGCTCATGAAGCAATTGGTGCAGACGGCGCCGGACTCCTACTGGGTGCACGTTGCCAACGCGCAGGTCCACGAAAGTTTGCAGCGGTACGATCTGGCGCAGCAGGAATATCGGAAAGCGATCGAGCTGAATCCAACCGCACCTGGCGCTCATTACGGGCTGGGGCGGGCCATACTAGGCGGGTCGAAGGATGCGCAATCGATCGACGAAGCTATGCGCGAATTTGAGCGTGAGCTGGCAGTGTCGCCCGAAAACGCCTCCGCCGAGTTCGAGCTGGGCGAGATTGCGCGCGAACGCGGGCAGCTTGATGTGGCCCGCGAGCATCTTTCCAAAGCTGTCGGCTACACGCCGGATTTTTTTGAAGCCCAGATGGGTCTCGCCCGCGTGTTACTCAAGCAACGCAAGCCGCGCGAGGCAATCCCGCACTTGGAACAGGCGGTGCGTCTGGAACCACGCGATACGCTGCCACACTATCTTCTGGCGACGGCCCACAAGTCGCTGGGCAACGCGGCTGCCGCGGACCGCGAACTGAATCTCTACCGCACACTGCGCTCGTCAGCCAAACGCGCCGGAACGGCGGATGACGAGCATACCGAACCTTGATCAATTCGTGAAGTTATGAAGTCATGGAGGCACCAATGAAGCGCATTCACGCAGCCGTAACCGCAACAGCCCTGCTACTCACGCTAACAGCGATTCTCTCGCCTGTCGCGTTCGGCCAAGCCACGTTCGGGAACATCAGCGGCACCGTGACCGACCCGGCCAACGCCGCCATCCCGAACGCGCAAGTGACCATCACGGATACCGAGCATGGCGTCACCTACCGGACGACTACAAATACCAGCGGCAATTATTCGCAGACGCACCTGCTGGCCGGCCAGTACAAGATCGTCGTCACAGCTTCCGGCTTCGGCGAGTTCAATGCGAGCGCCGTGGTGCAGGTGGACGCCACTACGCGTGCCGACGCTCAATTGCAGATCGGAAAGTCTGCCACGGAAGTCACGGTGACCGGCGAGATGCCGCTGCTAATTAAGGACCGGGCTGAAGTCAGCACTACTCTTACTGCCACGGAACTGGAGAAACTGCCGATTCTCGACCGAAACGTGACTTCGCTTCTGATCTCGCTGCCGGGAGCGGGCCGCTATTCGCAGGGCTCGGGCATGGCCGCCGCTGAGAATCAACAGGCTGATATCCAGACGCCCATGAATGGCCAGCTTGCCTACTCCAACGGCTTCCTGCTGGACGGCACCGAAAATCACAGCAACATCCTGGGCCTTGCAGTTGTAAACCCAAACCCCGACGCACTCGAAGAATTCAAAGTCACATCGAGTAACTATGACGCCGAGTTTGGCAACGTATCGGGGGCCCTGTTGCAGGGTACGACTAAGTCGGGGACCAACCAGTTGCATGGATCGGCGTTCGAATATCTGAGGAATGACAAATTTAACGCTGCCGATCCGTTCAGCCATGTCAATCCGCCGATTCGCTGGAATCAATTTGGTTACTCGATCGGCGGTCCCATCAAGAAAGACAAACTCTTTGTATTTTTTGCCTACGAGGGTAGCCGCCGGCGTCTCAGCGGCTCGGAGATCACCACTGTGCCCACGGCGGCTGCGCGCAACGGCGACCTTAGTGCCTTGCTGGGCGACTACATTTGCGCCGATGGCACGACTTCAGCGAGCGGATGCGGCAGCCCCGTCATGGTGGGCACCACCGATGGCCGTCAGGTCCCCGCGCAAGCCGGCATGGTTTTCGATCCGAGAACAGGTAATTCAGATGGCAGCGGACGCCTGGCTGTCTCTACTAACGGGCAGGTAAACGTTCTGACTCCCGCACCCTCCATGCAGAAGCTCCTCACTTACCTTCCCATGCCTAACTTCGGCGCACCGGGCCAGACATTCAATAACTTTCAAGCCACGGTCCCGCAACTCAACGATTCCGGCCAGTACGATGGCCGCATCGACTATAACATTACCGATAAGCATCATCTATTCGGCCGCTATAGTCTGGCGGATTTCATTTTGGAGGGGCCGGGAGCTTTTGGCGCCATTGCGGGCGGCCCGTCGCCGCTAGGTTTCGCAGGCAACAGTCACGCGCGCAACCAAAGTCTGGCGCTGGGCTACACGTATAGCATTACTTCCACCCTGTTCGCCGACTTCCGCTATGGATACTACCGCTACCGCCCGCACAATCTGCCCAATGGCTTCGGAAAAAATCCAGCCTTGGATGCTGGACTTCTAGGTCTGAACACCGGCTCACCCGACGCCAGCGGCATGCCGGCATTTTATGTCAACGGTGACGGCGGGTTTCTGTTTGGTTACTCGCTCGGCGTGAATGGCTGCAACTGCCCGCTGAGTGAAACCGAAAATCACTTCCAGTGGGTGAATAACTGGACTAAGATCGCGGGTAATCACACGATTAAGTGGGGTGTCGATGCACGGCGTGCCCAGCAAAAGCGCATCGATTCGAGTACGCACCGGGCGGGCGAAGTCACTTTTAACGACTCGTCGACCGGCAACCTCACGGTAGACACCGCCGCCAATGGTGCCGCCACTACCGGCGAGGGTCTTGGCTCGTTCCTGCTCGGCGTGCCCACCTCGTTCGTCCAACAAAACACCGGCCCCGGTTTCTATCCCAGTCTCCGTCAGACGAGGCTCTATTTCTTCGGCCAGGATGAATGGCGCATCACTCCCAAGCTGACACTGACGTATGGGTTGCGCTATGAGAACTATCTGCCGCAGACCGGCACGAAGCCGGGGAGCGGCGCGACGTTCGATCCTTCGACTGGTGAGGCCGTGGTGGCAGGAATCGGCGGCGTTCCGAGCAATATGGGCATCAAGCCCTACAATCTCGGCTTCGCGCCTCGTCTCGGCATCGCGTACCAGCTCACCAGCAAGACTGTGATCCGCACGGGCTACGGCCGCAGCTTCAATGCCGCCGGCGTGGGCGCGGTCTTCGCGCAAAATCCGGAACTCGATCCGCCCGTGCAGTTTGTACAGAATCTGAATCCGCCGAATCCCTACGTTACGGCAATTCCCACGTTCCTTACCACAGGCCGCCCGGCCCCGCCGGCGCCTCCCACTAACGCCGGCCGGTACCCGTTGCCGGACGGGATTCAGATTTATTTCTTCTTCGACCGTCCGGACGCTTACCGCATCCCGTTGGCAGATTTTTGGAATTTCACGGTGCAACACCAGATCGCACCGACTATGACTGTGGAAGCGGCTTACGTCGGGAACGTCGGACGGCACGGCTTCCTGAATGAGAACACGAATCAGGCGATACCCGGTCCGGGCGACTACAATCCACGGCGGCGCTTCTTCCCCAAATATGGACTTACCCAGGCGCTCTACGACGTGTGTAACTGCGATAACTCCAGTTACACCAGCCTACAGATGAAGTTGCAGAAGCGCATGTCGCACGGACTCGATTTTCTACTGACTTACACCTGGTCGAAGGTGTTCACTAACGGGGAAGGCGGCTATGGTTTTGCGGACAATTATAATGTACGCAACGACCATGGTCCGGCGACGTTCGACCGGACACATGCGGTTACTTTCCTGCATAACTGGGAGCTGCCGTTCGGCAAAGGCCGGCGTTACCTAGCCAGCGCCAGCAGGGCGGTCGACGCCGTAGCCGGAGGCTGGCGCCTTAGCGGCGTCAATACGCTCTACTCAGGCGTCGCGTTTACGCCGACGATTTCCAACGCCCCGCTGGTGAACGCCGACTTCAACTATTTCCGCCCCGATATCATCGGCAGCCCTAGCGTTTCGCATCCCAGCGCGGATTTGTGGTTCAATCCCGCATCCTATACCGCTCCGCAGGCCGCGTACCGTAACGGAGACGCTTCTAAAGGCTCGCTGCGCGGTCCGGCCCTTTACGTGTTTAACTTATCGCTCGCCAAAGAGTTCGTCATTGTTGAAAACAAGACGCTCGAATTCCGGTGGGAAAACTTTAACGCCTTCAATCACACGAATCTTGCCCTTCCAACGACACAAGTGGATGTGCAAGGCGCGGGACAGATTACGTCCACGGGAAATGCTATGCGCCAGATGCAATTGGGGCTGCACTTCAGGTTTTGAGCGAGCGGTTGCACGGGGACTGCACCGCATCCGTGCGGCAGTCCCCGGTTGTTCGAGAGCAGGCGTTACCGCAGCCACTTGTCCAAAAATTTCACGCCGGATTCCACGCGTATCTCGTGCCCGCCGTCATGCAGGTCCATCTCGATCCGGTCGGCGATCCCCAGCTTCTTGTAATGCTCCTTCGAAGCCTCGAACTCCTCAATCACCTGCGGCCACCATGCGATGCCGTCTTTCTTCCCCGTTTGGATGAGTAATGGCCGCGGGCAAATCAGGCTCGCTACGTCGCTATCGGTAAACTCGGTCAGCCAGCCACGGAAGAATGCATGCTCCTCCTTGGTTTCGAGAAAGCAGCTGTAGCGCGAGTCTGGAATCACCATCTTATTGCGTCTCTGATTGAACCATGCGGTGACTATGCCGCACTTGATACGCGGATCCAGCGGCGTGAAGAACATCGTGGCCATCCCGCCCAGACTAATGCCCCACATACCGATGCGCTGCCCATCGATGCGCTTGTCTTTGAGTATTTCGTCGAGCAATAACTGCAGCCGCCGAAGCTCGATGCCGGGCAGAGTAGTGCCCGCCAGGCGCGCCAGCCGCTCGATGCGATTCCGATTGGGAACATAGCTCAGATGGATCGGTGCAAGTACCGCGAAACCAGCTTTGACAAGCACATGCCCGTAATCGTGATACAGGCCCTGATCATCACCCACTCCGAACACGCGCTCGGGATAACTGTCGATGCCGTGCTGCGCGATCACCAGCGGTACGGGTCTAGTTAGATTCTCTGGAATCACGAGCAACGCGTCAGCCTTAATCAGGCCGAGTGGCAGAGTCAGCCATTCGGCTTTCACGCCGGGGACGGCCGGATATGGTTTACGCTCGAGAGACCCCGAAGGCTTTAGCGCCGGTGGCGAAAACATGAGCCGGTAGCGCTCGCGGTTTGGTTCGACGCTTTTCAGAAAGGCCTGCTCGTTTTCGTAATTGCGATGCCATGCCTTGGCGGCGCGCTGGGGATACTGCGTCACCAGGTAATCGCGGAAGTACCGCTCGAGCTCGTTGCCGTACGCTTCATTGCGCTGTTTCATCGCCTCGAGCGTTTCGCCAGCAGCCGGGAGAGCGAGCGCGGCCGCCGTGAGCGCCAGGGCGATGGTTCGTGATTTGATCATGGCCACTCCAAAGAGGCGCAGGCTTTCCCGCCCGCACCACGCCTCGTCGCGCTTAACTGACTTCTTCGTTCGCGGCGTCCCAATGGAGCGTGCGCCGCTGCCGGTAACTGTTCACCGCCATACGCGTGGCGATCGCCACGCGGTATCCCAACTCGACCGGGCAGTTGGGTTCCTGTCCGGACCGGATGCAATCGAGAAAATTCTGCATGTGCGCCGTATCGGGCGTGCGGCGCTTGCCGACGATCTCGGCGCCGTTCGGCCGGTTCACTTTCTCGGGAAGGTAGCGAATGCCTTCGTCCATCTCACTCCCGTTGACGATCGTGCCATCCGTGCCCAGAACATGCTCCGTGATCCCCAGCAGGGCATTGCCGAAGCCAGATTCCCAGGTGAACAGCATTTCTTCGGAGTGCTCCATATTCACGCTCATCGTGTCGGGTACTTCACGGCCATCCTTCCAGAGATAGATGCCGCCCACCGTCGTCACCGCCGTGGGGATGTGCAAGTTGAGCACTTTGTACCAGATGGCGAGCTGGTGGCACATGTTCTCGTAGAAGTTGCCGCCGGAATAATCCCAGAAAAGACGCCAGTTGATGTAGCGGTTGGGATCGAATTCGTGCGGCGCGGCTTCTCCTTCGAACGATCGCCAGATGATGTTCTCGGCTGTCATGTCGGGAAGGAGGGGCCGCTTCCACTGCGGCTTGTCGTGCGGCGTGTTGCGGTACATGTGCGCATGAATCGACGTGATCTTGCCCACATAGCCGGTAGCCATGAGATCGACGGCATCGAAGGTCTGGCCCATGGAACACCCTTGGTGGCCGATCTGCACGGTCCGCTTGCCTGCGCGCTGGTACGCCGCGCGCATACGCTTGGCGTGATCTACGCTGAAGGCCATGGTCTTCTCCTGGTACACGTGCTTGCCCGCGTCGAGCGACGCCACAAAATGCTCGCAATGCAGATGCTGCGGCGTGGCAATCAGGATCGCGTCGACACTCTTGTCTTCGAGCAAGTGGCGGTAGTCGAGATACGTCTTTGCGCCGGGGGCAATCTTGCGCGCTTCCTCCAGGCGCCGGGTATAGACGTCCGCCGCACCCACCATTTCAGTATTGGGACAGGCCAGCGCGAAACGCATCAGCTCTTTGCCTCGCGCTCCCGGGCCGATGATGCCAATCCGAATCCGCTCGTTGGCGCCCAACACCCGCGATGAGGAGAGCGCTGTGGCCGCCACTCCAGCGGCGATTCGTTCTATGAAATTCCGGCGTGAATGCATGACGATGCTCCTTATGGACCTTCCTTTGTATCAAAAGTGGTAGCTGTGCCACAGCCGCGCCACTGCCTATTCGCTCCTATTCGGTATCATGAACCCGATGTCCTTTCGCTATCTCATCCTAACCGCATGGCTGAGCGCACCAGCAGTCTTCGCACAGCCAGCCGACGTCATTCTCCATCACGGAAAAATCGTCACCGTCGATCCCCAGTTCCGCATTGCGGATACTATCGCCATCCGCGGCGATCGTGTCATCCGCGTCGGCACGCACAGCGAGATTATCAAGCTTGGCGGTCCCAATACCCGTCAGGTCGATCTGAAGGGAAAGACTGTGCTTCCTGGGCTAATGGACTCCCACTCGCACGCGGCCGACGCCTCCATGTACGAGTTCGATCACCCAGTACCCGACATGGAGACCGTCGCCGACGTGCTGAAGTACATTCATGCGCGCGCCGCCGTCGCGAAAGAAGGCGACTGGGTAGTTCTCACGCAGGTGTTCATCACGCGCCTGCGCGATCAGCGTTTTCCCACGCGCGCCGAGCTCGATGCTGCCGCGCCGCGAAATCCCGTCTACTTCGGTACTGGCCCCGATGCGTCCCTCAACTCGCTGGCGCTGAAACTCAGCGGCATCGACAAGAATTTCAAGATTACCGACGGCAAACCCGGTCGCATCGAACGCGACGCCAACGGCGAACCCACCGGCATTATCCGCAGCGGCAGCCGCCTGGTCAAAATACATTCAGGCGAAAAAACTCCCACCGAGGCCGACCGCCTCCAGCGCCTCAAGATGCTGCTCGCCGACTACAATTCCGTTGGCCTCACCAGCCTCTCGGAGCGCGACCTGGGCGATGAAGGGATTGAGCTGTATCGCCGCCTGCGCGATGCGGGCGAACTCAACTGCCGTGTCTACGTGATGTACAGCGTGGACGCGCAGATGCCGCTTGATCAGATCCAGGCGCGGATGCTGAAGGCCGCCCAGAGCCCGCTGCACCGCTACAACAACATGCTATGGGTGCGCGGGACGAAATCCTATATGGATGGCGGCATGCTCACCGGCAGCGCCTACATGCTTCAGCCCTGGGGCATCAGCAAGGTCTATTCCATTACCGACCCCAGTTACCGCGGCATGCGCTACATCGAAGCCGGCAAGCTGTACCAAATGCAGAAATTTGCGCTGCAGCACGATCTGCAATTCACCGCGCATTCGGTAGGCGACGGCGCCGTTCAGGGGATGATCGATGGATACACGGAAGTCAATAACGATTTCCCTGTGCGCGCGGCACGGCCGTGCATCACCCACGCCAACTTCATGAGCGCCGCCATGATTCAGAAGATGAAGGAACTGGGCATCGTGCTCGACCTCCAGCCCGACTGGCTGTGGCTGGATGGCGCCACGTTGCGCAAACAGTTTGGTGAGGAGCGCACTGCGTACATTCAGCCGTACAAAAGCTTATTCGAAAGCGGTGTCATAGTCGGCGGCGGCTCGGATCACATGCAGAAAATCGGCAGCCTGCGCTCCATCAACCCTTACAATCCGTTTCTTGGCATGTGGATCACGCTCACCCGCCAGCCGCGCTGGACCGACCAACCGCTGCACCCCGAACAGCGCATCTCCCGCGAACAGGCCATTCGCCTCTACACAATAAACAACGCATATTTGACGTTCGCGGAGAAAGAGAAAGGCTCACTGGAAAAGGGCAAGCTGGCCGACCTGATTGTCCTGGACCGCGACATCCTGACGTGCCCGGTAGACGACGTGCGAAAGATCCAGGTGGAACAAACGTATTTGGGCGGGAAGCTGGTGTATGAGAAGAACTAGGTTCCCGGCTGTTAGGTGTTAGTAAGATCACCCGCGGCGGCTGAACTCCGAAGCATCTGGCGCCTACTGGCACCCATTAACCTAATACCTGGCATTTGCTTTCCCTAACGCTGGATCCGGGCCGACCCGCCCTTGGCGAACGCCCGCACCTGTTCCATCGTCGCCATCGTCGTATCACCCGGGAACGTAGTCAGCAGCGCGCCGTGCGCCCAGCCCAGCTTGATTGCCTCTTCCACCGGCTCGCCCGTGAGCGCGCCGTAGAAAAATCCCGCCGCGAACCCGTCGCCGCCACCCACGCGGTCCAGCACGTGCAGCTCGCACGTCGGCGCGACATGTGTCGTGCCATTCACCCAGGCC
>DATLVQ010000714.1:0-3391 GCA_035577325.1 Bryobacteraceae bacterium
AACTGGATTTGAGACACCTTCACTGCCAAAAGGTTTATGCGGTTCTCCTCGGACGCTGCCAACTTAGGGGATGGTCACTCAATCCTCTTGTAGGGGAAGCGCTCGTGGATATTATTTTGGTAGTAGAACTCTTTGAACTGCGAGTCCATGAGCTGATCGAACATCTTTGGCGGAACATTAAAGAACTGGAACACCTTGCCACTCGTGAACTCAATCTCGAGAATTTCCGATCCATCTTCATATCCAACCTGAGCAATTCCGTTTGCGGCGACAGCGGTCCTGTGCATGTTGAGAGCCTCCTTATCTTCCAAGGAACTCTTGCAACGGACAGATCCCATAACTCATCTGCTGTCACAGCCACTGCGTACGCAGGTTGATCGTTAGGATTCCCATTCCGGCTGCGATATAGTCCGTTGCGTCGCCCCTCGGTTCCGGCTCAACTCCACTGGATGCTATCACGAAACGCAGACACCGATACGTCGCTTTCGGTTATCACGTGGCGAAGACAATGCGAAAAACTTGTCGCCTAAAGAAGTCGGACCGGAAAACTGGCCTCGCTTTAATCCAGTTCACGCTCAGCTCATTCCCGCGCCGCTAAGCTCGCGCACTATCGAGCCGACAAACGATTTAGCATCGCCGAAAAGCATCAGCGTCTTGTCAAGGTAATAAAGCGGATTATCGATTCCCGCGAAACCTGCAGCCATGCTTCGCTTGATGACCATCACTGTTCGCGCTTGATCGACATTAAGGATCGGCATGCCATAGATGGGGCTGCCAGAATCCGTGCGCGCCGCGGGATTCGTCACGTCGTTGGCGCCAATGATCAGGGCGACATCGGTTTGCGGAAAATCCCCATTGATGACGTCCATTTCGAGGAGCTTGTCGTACGGTATGTCGGCCTCGGCGAGCAGCACGTTCATGTGGCCGGGCATGCGTCCGGCAACCGGGTGAATGCCGAAACGCACATCAACACCGCGCTTTGAAAGGGCGTCGTAAAGCTCGCGAACCTTGTGCTGCGCTTGCGCCACAGCCATGCCGTATCCGGGAACGATAGCGACGCGGCTGGCGGCGGAAAGAATCGAGGCGGCCTCCTCGGCCGTAGCGCTCTTGACGGGCGTTGCTTCCCGCTCACCCGCCGCAGCACTTTGAATTTGCCCGAAGCCGCCGAAGAGCACGTTCGTAAACGAACGGTTCATGGCTTTGGACATGATGACGGAGAGGATGAAACCAGACGATCCGTCAAGCGCCCCAGCGATAATAAGCAGCTTGCTGTTGAGAACGAATCCCATGGCCGCAGCGGAAAGGCCCGCGTAGGAATTCAGGAGCGAGATAACGGTGGGCATGTCCGCCCCGCCGATCGGGATAATCAACATCACGCCGAATACCAGGGGAATAAAAATGAGCGCTGGGAAAAGCTTCACCTGGTCTGGGTGCATCACCAGGATGACCGCAACGCCGATAGCTAGTGCCAGCGTGCCCAGGTTGACAAAATTTTGTCCCTTATAGGTGATCGGCCGCTGCGGCAGGAGTTCCTGCAGCTTGCCGGCGGCCATCAAGCTTCCCGTAAAGGTAAGCGAGCCGAGAATTACTTCCATCGACAGTACTGCCATCATCAGCGGTGGAATGTCAGGAGCCCGCAAATAGAATTCTGACGTGCCGACCAAAGTTACGCAAAGCGCGCCGAAGGCATGGCTTAAGGCAGTTCGCTGAGGCACAGCGGTCATCGCCACTTTGCCGAGGGGCACGCCGATGATTGCACCCAGCACCAGACCAATGGCGACCAGCTTGTAGTCAACAATGCCGCGATACAGCAGCGTTCCACAAATGGCCAGGGCCATGCCCAATTCGCCAGCCCACACACCGCGCCGCGCTGTTGTCGGTGAACTCAGCCACTTCAGCGAAAGAACGAACAGGGCCGTCGCGATGATGTATGTGACTTCAATGAAATTTTCGCTGAAGATCATGGCTTTTTCGGCGCGCTGGCTTTGAACATGCGCAGCATGCGGTCTGTAATAATGAAGCCGCCGACGATGTTGCTAGTAGCCGCGACAATGGCGATCGTTCCCAGGATCGCGGCGAGATTATTCTTGTGTTCGCCTGCCAGGATGATTGCTCCTACCACGGCGATAGCATCCAATGCGTTGGTAAGCGACATTAGCGGCGTGTGTAGTAACGGGGAAACTCGCCGAATTACCTCGAAACCAATGAAGGCGGCGAGCATGAAAACGTAGAGACTGGTGAGTAAATCCAGCTTCATGCCTTCACTCCGTCCTGCCCTTGCGCCGATAAAGCCGGCAGGGCATAGAATTCGCGCAACCTGACATTGACTATTTCACCTGCGCGAGTCAGTAGCGTATCGCGCACGATCTGATCCTCAATATTCAGCTGGAGTCTCCCATCTTTGACAAGGTGGAGCAAGAACGCCATAACATTTCGCGCATACATCTGGCTGGCATGAAAAGGCACCGTGCTGGCCAAATTAATCAAGCCGATGATGGTCACACCGTGCTTGACTACTTTTTCCCCCGCGGATGTCAGCTCGCAGTTTCCTCCCCGCTCCGCGGCCAAATCGACAATGACCGAGCCCGGTCTCATGCCTGCGACCATTTCCTTAGTCACGAGGATTGGAGATTGCTTGCCGGGAATCACCGCAGTGGTAATCACAACGTCGTTCTCGGCCACGACCTCGCCCAGCAGCTCGCGCTGCCGGTTGTAAAAGCCCTCATTTTGAGCGCGCGCGTAACCGCGTTCATCCTGAGCGTCCTGGGCTTCCACAGCAAGTTCGACGAAACGCCCTCCGAGGCTCTGTACCTGTTCTTTGACGACCGGCCGCAAATCGTAGGCGGACACCACCGCACCTAATCTGCGAGCCGTGGCGATGGCCTGCAGTCCGGCGACACCGCAGCCGATGACTAGCACTCGGGCCGGAGTGATGGTTCCGGCCGCGGTGGTGAGCATCGGAAAAATCCTCGGCTGAGTATCTGCAGCGAGCACGACGGCTTTGTATCCGGAAATTGTGGCCATCGAAGAGAGCGCGTCCATGCTCTGCGCGCGCGTGGTTCGCGGCATCAACTCAACGGAAAAGGCGGTCACACCTCTCGAGGCGATCTGCTTGATCGTTTCAACCGAACCAAGCGGCCGTAAGAACCCGATCAGCGATTGGTCATGATGGAACAGCGGTAGGTCCGCCTCGCCGGTCTTGTCGTTCGACCCATAGCAAAGCACCTGAATCACAATGTCGGCCGCGCTGAAAACGTCAGCGCGAGAGGACAGGAGTTTCGCTCCTGCAGAAGCGTAGTCGATGTCCGGATAACCGGCTTCGATCCCCGCCCCCGCTTCCACAACGACTTCGAGCCCCGCTTTCGTGAGCCTAGGAATTGCGGCAGGCACG
>DATLVQ010000715.1:0-5182 GCA_035577325.1 Bryobacteraceae bacterium
CGTCTGGCAAGACGGCAATGGGAACAAACGGCCGACCAAGAAATCCGCCCGCGGAAAGATTGACGGCATGGTCGCCCTAATTATGGCGCTCGGTCGAGCGATCGCCTCGCCCGACGATTCTGGCCCCGCTTACACGGCGGAACGCGGAATGATGGTCGTATGAGCGGTCAACGGGCGCGTCCTAAGGGTCTGCGAGGCTTAGCATGGAGAATCGGCAACGCATTTCAGGCCATTGCCGCCGGCCAGGCGCTTCCCCCATGGGATGACTACTGGTATCAGCGGCCAGGGTTCGATTCCGCCGCGGGCATGGCGGTTTCGCCGGAAACGGCCATGCGGCTTTCTGCCGTTTATGCCTGCGTGCGGGTACGGTCCGAGACGTTTGGGGCGTCGACGGCGATCATCGGCAAACGCTACCCCGATAGCCGCGAAGAGCTCGCGACCGACCATCCGCTGTACGACGTGCTGCACTCGAAGCCGAATCAGTGGCAAACGGCGATGGAGTTCTTCGAGATGATGCAGGCGCATCTCGATCTGCGCGGCAACGCGTTCGCTCGGATCGTTCCGGGGCCGCGGGGCGCAGTCGACCAATTGATTCCGCTCCATCCGGATCTTGTTCAGGTCCTCCGGATGCCCGACGGCAAATTGAAGTACCAGGTGCGCTCCCGGTTTGATGCCGAGGTCGATTACTTCATGCAAGAAGAGATCTTGCACCTGCGCGGATTATCGTCGGACGGGCTTGTCGGGCTAAGTCCCATCGCTGTCCAACGGGAAATGCTCAGCCGCGGCCTCGCGATGCAGGACTATGGCGCACGCTTTTTCGCGAACAATTCGAAGCCGTCGGGAATTCTTCAGCATCCCGGAAAGTTCAAAGACGATGCGGCGCGCAAGAAGTTCGCCGAATCCTGGCAGCTTGCGCAGACGGCCGAGAATGCACACCGTGTCGCGGTGCTCGAAGAGGGTCTGAAATATGAAGCCATCGGTATCTCGAACGCCGACTCACAATTTCTGGAGGCGATGAAGCTCAACCGCGAAGAAATCGCAGGCATCTTCCGCGTTCCTCCCCACAAAATCGCCATCCTCGAGCGTTCGACCAATAACAACATTGAGCATCAAGGGATCGAGTTCGTCACCGATTGCATGCACCCAATTGCGGCGCGGTGGGAAGCCCGGATCAATTGCGATCTGCTCGAACCGTTGGAACTTACCAGCGACGATGGCGCCGAATACTTCGTGAAGTTCAAAATGGACGGACTGCTCCGAGGCGACCTGAAGAGCCGCTATGACGCCTATGCGATCGGGCGCAGTTGGGGCTGGCTCTCTTCGAACGATGTTTGCCAGCTCGAGAACCGCAACCCGATTCCGCCAGAGAAGGGTGGCGACGATTATCTTGTCCCGCTGAACTACAAAGTCGCTGGCGCCCCGAATCAGTCTCCGGATAATACGCCGGCAGATGAGCCGCCCGATAATTCGGACACCGCAGCTCCATCGGACGATAGCATTGGCGCCCAGCGGGCGGCCCAATTGTTCGCACCTGAAGCTGCTCACCAGATGGTGCGCAAAGAAGTTAACGCGCTCCGGAAGTCACTCCGTGCCGCAAGCGGTCCGAACGGTGCCTTTGACGAGGCTATGTTTCACGTCGAGGCCGCGGACTTCTACGCCGAGCATATGCGTCTGGTCGCCAAGGCGATGAAGATCCCAAGTGAGAAGGCTGCGCATTACACCAGGGAGAATCTCCGCCTCCTTGACGAGATGCCTGGCTACGACGCGAAGGCCTCTGCGATCGATTGGATTGAGGATAGTGGTGCGGACGCGCTCGCGAAGATGTCGATCGAAGCTGTCAAAGTTCTCGTGAAAGGAAACACGCGATGAAATACGGCCACGTCTATACCGAAGTGTTCCGGAAACCTTGGGCGATTCTGCCCGAGAAGTTTAACACCATCGCGGAAATCGTCACGCTGCGGGCGATGGGCGAAAAGATGACTGAGGAAGAAATTCGCGAGAGGTTGAACGCTGCGAGCCATCCCGAAGCCGCCGCCGCATCACGCAATGGCAAAAATTATGGAACAGTGGCCCTGATCCCGGTCTATGGGGTGATTTCGCAGCGCATGAACCTGATGACGCAGATTTCCGGCGGAACCTCGATCGAGAAACTGACCTCACAGCTCCGCACCGCGCTATCGGACACAAACGTCTCGGCGATCGTTATGGACGTGGACTCACCTGGTGGCGGAGTCGAGGGCGTCCCCGAACTGGCTGACGAAATCCTCGCCGGACGCTCGCAGAAAAAGATCATTGCCGTCGCAAACGGCATGGCCGCGAGCGCCGCATATTGGCTGGCGTGCTGCGCGACGGAGCTCGTGGTCGCGCCGAGCGGTCAGGTGGGATCCATCGGAGTTTTTGCGGCACACGAGGATATGTCCAAAGCACTTGAGCAAGAAGGAGTGAAGGTTTCGCTCGTCAGCGCCGGCAAATTCAAGACGGAAGGCAATCCATACGAGCCACTGACGGACGAAGCGCGCGCGGCATTGCAGGCTAAGGTCGATGAGTTTTACGGCATGTTCGTCAAGTCTGTAGCGAAAGGTCGCAAGGTTTCCCAGGAATCCGTGCGCAGCGGGTATGGAGAGGGCCGCATGCTGTTGGCCGGCGCGGCCGTAAAGGAAGGCATGGCCGACCGCATAGCGACACTAGATGACGTGCTCGGGAAGCTCGGGGTAAAGGCTGCCACTCCCGCCGCAGTCGCTGAAAACGCATCTCCCGCAGTCGCGGCTTTGCGCCGGCGTGGGCGCGAACTAGATTTGCACTGAGTTTCGGTAATGGCCCGAAAGCAATGGGGAAGGCAGAGACTGCATCTCGCAAAAATAAACGTTACTGGCGCGACATGCGGATAGCGATGAATCGAGAGGCGGAGGCACTCGGGCAGTTTCTTTCTCGAGCCATTACCGAAAAATAATTTGTCTGTCTCGCAGGGCGCGGTTCGTTTGAACGTTGCGCGGGGGCTGACAAAAATGAGCCTCGCAGGGCGCGGTTCGTTTGAACGTTGCGCGGGGGCTGGTGAAAAAAACTAAACAAGGAGAAATGTGATGAGCAATATCAAAGCACTTCGCCAGCGCGCACACGAGCAAAAGAAAGCGCTCCGTGCATTGCTGGATGGAGCAGCAAAAGAAGAGCGCAACCTCAATGAAGCCGAGGCCGCCAAGTATGAAGACGGCCTAAAGGCTATCGAAGCGATCGAGAAATCCATCGAACGCGAAGAAGCCTTACTCGAGCGCGAGCGTCACGCGCCCGCAATCGAAGACCCCAACGAAGCTGCGGCTGCCGCTGCAGGTTCCCCGGGGCAAGGCACCGGCTTCACGCGACTTGGCGAATTCCTCAAGGCCGTCGTGATGCACGAACGCACCCGCGGACGCAACTCCGACCCGCGTCTGCAGGCTGCGGCTTCCGGAATGAGCGAAGCCGTGCCTTCTGACGGCGGTTTCCTCGTTCAGAAGGACTTCTCGTCCGAACTCATCATGCGCGTCTATCAGACGGGGCAAATTGCCTCGCGCGTGCGCCGCATCCCGATTGGTCCGAACGCCAATGGCGTGAAAATCAACGGAATCGATGAAGACTCCCGCGCTGACGGCAGCCGCTGGGGCGGCGTGCTCGCATACTGGGTGAACGAGGCGGATGCCTTCACCGGCACCAAGCCGAAGTTCCGCCAGATCGAGCTGCAACTCCAGAAGCTGATCGCCCTCTGCTACTCCACGGACGAGCTGCTCAATGATGCGGCAGCCCTCGAAACCGTCATTTCTCAGGCGTTCGCCGAGGAAATGATGTTCAAGGTCGAGGACGCCATCATGAACGGAACCGGTGCCGGGCAGCCTCTCGGCTTGCTGAATAGCGGAGCGGTAGTCCAGGTGGCGAAGGATGCCGCCGATTCCACCGCGACCATCTCCACGCTTGACGTTCTGAACATGTGGCAACGCCTCTGGGCTCGCAGCCGCCAGAACGCCGCATGGTTCATCAATCAGGACGTCGAATCGAAACTCTATCCCCTCACCTTGGGCACCGGGACGGCGGTGCAGTTGCTCTATACGCCTCCTGGCGAGAACGGAAATCAATACGGCATGCTTCTCGGCCGTCCTGTGATCCCCTCCGAGCACCAAGCGACGCTCGGAACGCCCGGCGACATCGTGCTGGCCGATCTCAGCCAGTATTTGCTTATCGACAAGGGCGCACCGCGGCAGGATTACTCCATCCACGTCCGCTTCCTGAACGACGAGGGCGTGTTCCGCTTCGTCTACCGCGTGGACGGCCAGCCGGCCTGGAAGAAAGTACTGACACCGAAGAACGGAACGAACACTTATGCACCGTTCGTCTCGCTCGCGACACGTCCGTAATCTTCGCACTCGGTAGAGGGCCGCGTTCCGCATGGCGCACGCGGGCGAAGAAAGCGCCATGCAAATTCCGGGGCGGCAAAGGGCCGCCCCACAAAAATCTTTTCGAGGAAGGAGCCTCAAATGAAGGGTTTTGTAATTTCAGAGCAAGGTCACTTCGTGAACATCCTGGCGCCCGTAGACATTACGGGAGGCAAGACCGCTCAGGCGTTCTCGATGAAGAAGTATCAGCACGCGAGCATTTTGATCCAAGTCGGAGTTTCGGCTGCGGCCTGGACGAAGATTCTCGTGAATCAATGCACCGACGCTTCGGGCTCGAACCCGGTGGCGATCCCGTTCAGCATCTATAAACAGGAAACCGCCGGCGCGTCGAATGATGTGCTGGGAGCGCGTACTGCGGTGGCCGCAGCCGGCTATACTCCATCGGCGAATGACGGGATCTTCTACGTCATCGAACTCGATGCGAATGAGCTCGCCGACGGTTCGCCCTATGTGCAACTCCAACTGACGAACGGCGCGAACAGCGTCATCGCCAGTGCGGTTGCGATCCTGTCCGGTGCGCGTTTCGCCGAGACGCAGAGCCCGACCGAAACGACCTAAACACAATCCACGAGCGCGCGCCGGTTCTGTCCCCGCCGGCGCGCTGCTCTTTCTGAGGATGCCCAATGTTCATTCGCATGAAGATAGGCCGCTACGCCGGAGAAGTCCGCGAGGTGAAATTCGCCGACGGTCGGCAGCTAGTGGATCTCGGCCGCGCAGAGCTTTTAGATTCAAGTGGATCCGCCGCGGTAGCAGTGCCCGCAAGG
>DATLVQ010000716.1:0-7669 GCA_035577325.1 Bryobacteraceae bacterium
CCAGCACAGCGTACACGTATACACTCTATGCTCAGGACTGGCACGGCAACTACTCTACAGGCACACCGATCACGGTCACGACGCCACCCGCCGGTGCGATCGATCCTCGACGCGTCGGGCTGCGGCCGACCGGCTCATACTGGGGAGCAGCGGGTGAACAAATCGACACGCTCTCGGGCAACCTCAATTTCACGATGCCCCTCTTCAAGGCGATGGGACGCGGCGGCTGGGGCGTCAATTTTGCCCTAAGCTATAATTCACAGCTCTGGCGCCTTGACGGTGGTGGAACCTGGAGGCTGGGACGGGACGACGGTTACGGCCTCGGATGGCGGCTGATGGCCGGGTCCGTCACGCCGTACTGGAACGGATACTATTCTCTCGACCATTTCATCTTCGCGGACGCTACTGGCGCAGAGTACCGGCTGGACATCAACGCTAACGGTGCCGGCGTATGGACCTCCAGCGAAGGCATCTACGTCTCATACGATTCCAACACCAAGCGCCTCTATTTCCCTGACGGCACTTTTTGGGTAATGGGATGTACCTCATGGGGCTGGGAACAGGACGCGGGTACGCTCTACCCGACCCAGATGCAAGACACTAACGGAAACCTGATCAATGTTCGTTATGGCGCCGCAGTGGCGCTGGCGGGCACGTCTAACACCAGCTCTCGAATCACTGAAGTTGAGGATGTGCGCGCGGTTCTTGATAACTCCACGGGTAGGTACCGGACGTACAGCTTCACCTACAACGCCGATTCTCTGCCACACTTGACAGGCATCGCTAACTACGTCGGAACGGCGGAGAACTACACCTTAACTCCCGTGAACGAGGCGATACAATCGCCATTTTCACCACCGGTCGCGGACGGCACCCAGACTCTGCTAGCGTCGGTGGCGGTGAATGGACTTGGGCTGACGGAGTCATTTCAGTACGACGGGGGCGTCGCCCCTGGAGCAGGTGAACTCACCCAGGTGACGCTCCCGACTGGCGGACACCTGCGGTGGGCCTACCGGAGCTTTACGTTCAACGGATCGCGAACACAGCGCGAAGTACAGACCCGCTATCTGGCCCAAGGCAGTAACGGATCAACCGAGACCGCCCACTCGTTTTCCCACAATGACGGGACCGACGCGGGCTTAAGCTTCCACTCGTCCACCACTCTGGATGGCCCGAACAACGCGGGCGAGAAATACTGGGCGTTCTCGACGGACGGGGCATTCCCCTGGCGGCTGGGCTTGGTCTCGAGTTTCGAAGAGCGGCCGTCTGCTTCCCAATCGAACTCGCCATTGCGTCGGCAGGATTACACGTGGACGCAGGACAGCGTCAGCAACCCGTACATCGGTACCTTGCTGACGACGCTCGACCCGACCGGAGCCAATGTGCAAACAAAAACCACCCAAACCCTGGATACACATGGCAACGTGACCACAACCAACATCTACGATTACGGCAACCTCTCGACGCCGGCGCGCACGTACACGAATACGTACCTGACCAGCTCGAATTATACGTCCCGCTACATCTTCAACCGCCTGTCTACCAGTGCGGTTACCGGGCTGGCCGTGAACCTGGTCTCGAACACATACGATGTCGGCACGCTCACCAATGTGACGGGGCAGCGCGAGCATGACGACACGAACTATGGCACCGGATTTTCGTATCGGGGGAACGTAACCACCACGACCGTTCCTGGAGCGGTGGTCAACCATACTTACGATATTGATGGCAATGAGGTTTCCCGCAATGATGGACAGGGACATACGCTCGCGATAACGACCGACTCGTCCAAGAACTATGCGGTGCCGGCCACCCTCACGCCGAATAGCAACAACAACCTCGCCAGCAGCATGGCGTACACGTCGTTCCTGGGTCTTCAGCAGCTCACGGTGCCAAACGGCGCTTTTTCGAAGACTACCTATGACACCTACGGGCGAGTCGCAACCACCACGTCAATACATGGCGAAGTTGTCACGTATGCATACACATATAACCCGTCCGTCGTGACCGGCACTGTCACTACCGGCACGGTCACCGGGCAGTGGACCCGGACCACCATGGACGGGCTGGGCCGGCCGATCAAAGTGGAAACCGGAGACGCGAGCTCGACCAAATCTGTGGTGGACACTGTTTATGGCCCCTGCGCCTGTTCCCCAATGGGCAAAGTCACGCAGGTCTCACAGCCCTACGTGCCGGGAGCGGTGAACATCTTTCAGACAGCGTACGCCTACGATGGCCTGGGCCGCACGTCGACCGTGACACTGCCGGGAGCGACTCCGTCGACCAGTTCCGGAACCACTACCTACGCCTACGCGGGTAACACCACTACCATCACCGATCCTGCGGGAAAATGGAAGAAGCAGACGATGGACGTGTTCGGCAATTTGACACAGGTGAATGAACCCAATCCGGCTACTGGGGCGGATTACGTGACCAGCTACACGTACGACCTATTGAATCATCTCCACACGGTCAGCATGACCCGTTCGACAGGAAGTCAAACCCGCACCTTCAACTACGACTCCACGACGCAGCGGTTGATGAGTGAGGTGCATCCGGAATCGGGGACAACCAGCTACACCTACAACGCCGATGGCACGCTGGCCAGCAAAACCGTACCCCACCCAACCGACTCCGCCAAACACCAGAAGATCACCTACACCTACGATTCATTGCAGCGAATCCAGACCATTCAGCGGTATCCAGACTCGGCGGGTGCACCGGACCCCTGTCAGACGGCAAACTTTGCCTGGGATGTGAACCTGATTGCCAACGACCCCGGGACCTATCCCTGGTTTTTCACGCCGTATGCCTTCGGCCGGCTAGGTGGCATACAGTGGGGTTTCCAGGACCCTAATATTAACTTTAGCCCCACAACGCCATGCAATACGGGCGGATTCACCGAACTGTACAACTACAACGTCGATGGAACAGTGTCGTTCAAGCGTCTACAATACTCACAGTATACCCAAGCAACGAATAGTGTGCTCATTGGTGATCTGGATGCGCAATACGGATACGACTCCAGAGGGAACATCCTCGGGATTATTTATCCCAACGAGTGGCCCGCCAACCCTCCCTACGACCCGAGCAGGGGGCCAGCCTTCTACACCTTTTACAGGCATCTTTACAGCGAGGACAGCATGGGGCGGCCAAGCACACTGGTTATGCAGACGTGCCCGAGTGCGGTCTGTGGCTCGGGCGGAGCGACGGAGATGAACAACGTGGTCTACGGGCCTGCCAATGAGATGACCAGCATCGGCGGCGAAACGCGGACCTATAACAGCCGGCTGCAACTGACGCGCCAGACCACAAGTGGCCTGGACCTCGAATACGTTTATTCAGCGACCGCGAACAACGGCCAGATCACGCAGATGATCAACCACGTCGCCAACGAGACCGTGAACTACACCTACGACACGCTTGCGCGGCTAAGCACGGCCACGTCGGCACAGTGGAGCTTGACTTACGCCTACGATGGCTTCGGGAACCGGACCACGCAAACCGGGACCGGGACTGCCCCGTCGGCGACCTTCAATTACAACGGCAATAATAACCAGATCACGACCGCCGGTTTCAGCTATGATCTGAAAGGCAACATGACCCAGATTCCTGTAACCGGCGGGCTCAGCTATGACGTGGAGAACCGGCTGGGCGGGGCGAGCGGAACCGTGTCGTACTCGCAGGACAATAAGCGGGTATGGGATGGACAGTTCGTTCACTTCTTCGGGATTGACGGGCGGGAGCTGGGCGTCTACCAGCCGTCCTACAACCAGGTGCAGGGCGTGTCGATCTGGACGTTCGGCACGATAGGCCAGGACGAGTACTTCAACGGAAAGATGTTTCTGGCCAAGGGCCAGCCGGTGGTGACGGACCGGCTAGGATCGGTGCGGTATCGCAGAGGTGTCGCGTCCAGCTACTACCCGTACGGGGAAGAGTACACGACGACCGCGCAGAGCCAGGTGAAATTCGCCACGTACTACCGGGACACGAGCGGCCTGGATTACGCCGACCAGCGGTTCTACCGCAGCATTCACGGCGGGTTCTTGACGCCGGACCCGGCCATGAACAGCGCCGACCCGGCTGATCCGGGAAGTTGGAACAGGTATGCATACACTAGGGGAGACCCGGTGAATCGGTACGACCCATCGGGCCTTACTTGTGTCGCCACAGATGGGTTCTGGGTCGACAATGGTGATAGTTTCGGGTGCTCGGAGAACGGCCAGCCGACCGGCGACCTCACGAACTTGATCAACAACCCGACGTTTGTGACCAATGTTTGGGGTGTGTTGGACACGACGAACCAAATGGCCCAAGGCGATCCTTCTGAATGCACGGTGTCCCAGCTGATCATGATGGAGTGCGACTCCAGTCAGGTTATCGCAGCGGTGGGGGGAAGGAGTTGGTGGGCTGCCTATGGCGTCGGAACCTGGTCTGCCGCAGTCAGGTTGATCGGTTATGCAGGTGAGGCCGTGGTCAGCAAGATGCTTGGCTTGGCTAGAAACGTTGGACCGGGGCGATTCACAGTGCCAAATGGCAATAGTTTTGTAATACCAGACTTCGTTGACCAAGCGACGAGCACCATATACGAAGTGAAGAATGTAACAGGTCCGGGTGTCACCGGACAGCTTACGGCGATGGCCTCTTGGGCACAGCAGAACGGTTGGAAATTTGTGTTGTACCTCAATTCTAACTCCGAGGGTAATTTGTCCAACAACTTCGTGAACTGGGCAAACAAATATGGTGTCCGGATTCAGTATTTTGATTGGCCGTAATAGGAACAGAAATGACCGCAAACTCACCTGATCAAATCACTCGAGAAAGGCTAAGTCAGGAAAGAATGGTCCTGGACGACATTCATCGCAGGACCGGGCTCAAGTTTCACCATCTTGCGAGTATCGATAGAAATCAAGTTGAAGTAATGGACAGGATTCTTCCGATTATAAAGGAATGGATCAATACAGGCCCGGAGGAAATCAGAGAAGCCCTGTATTTTAGCTTCCTCACGCCTGCTGCGCTTCCCTATCTCGACGATACTCTGGCCTGGGCCCAAAGGGAACGGTCTTCGGTCTCCAGGGAAGTGCTCACGCAGGTTATGAGACTGATCGTTACGCCAAAGACCGCGAGCCGAATTTGGGAAGTATACAAAGGTCTCGCTCCTACGGATAGCGATCCGATGTTGTTCTCCAAACTAGCGGCGGCGGCCTCCGTTTCTGATCAAGTCGTCGAGCGTATCCTTGAGTTCTTGAGGTCGGTTACTCGACGTATCGATCATGGTGAGCGAGTGCGAGGCTTTGCGCTCGGTCCTCTCCAGGAGTATTCGCGTGTGCGTCACCCGAAAGTGCGGGAGTGGTTCAGTCACTACCTTGAGTCTCCAGATCCGGACCTTCGCGGTATGGCTCGGCGATCAAGCGGCATTAAGCCCATGCTCCCTGAGGGTTGTCGCGTTGTTCGGGGAACGCCGGACCACTCGCGTGTCGTTTTGTCGACGGAGATTGACTCCGATCGACTCTCGCACTTCATGCGTGATCTGGAGCGTGATTTGGGTGCCGAATTCGTTTCGGGTCTTCAGCCCACTCGAGTCGCGGAAAACCTTACGGAGCGAAGTTGGATCGTTAGCGATGTATTGCGGTCAAAGCGAGGGCCATTGGAGCTCTGGCTTCGTCTAGAAGATTCAACCACGGTTGAAGTTTGGGTCGTTGCGGCGCCGGCAACCCGTCCGAGCTGAGCCGTAACAAGAGTACCCCTCCCGTCGTTTTGTCGGGTCATAAAAAAGGGAAAGGAGCCCCCCTTTTGAGCCCGAATTGGCGCATCGAGCGACATTTGCGCTTGGGTTGGTCAGTAAGTGATGTGACGGACCCGTCAAGTCACTGGCCAGGCGGGCGACAGTGAGCCTGTTCAATTGAACGCGGCGTTAATAACCATTGTCGGAAACCATTTCGACCCGATCTGGCCCCTCCCCGCTGCTCAACTCGAATTTCGCATCTCATCCACAGTCATTGAACCGCGATCGTAACGGTGTTTGAGACCGCGCCGCCTATTGAGATCACAACCGGTACGGCGTTGTTCGTGGCCAACCCTGCAGGCACCTGCGCGTTTACCTGGTACAGGCCCACGTAACCCGGCGCCAGACCGGAAAACGACACCTTCGCCGATGCTCCACTGATCGTCACCGTTGGCAGTGTGGTCGTTGGAGAGCGCGTGCTTAGCGAAGCCGGTGATGCGGTTGGCGGCTGGTTTGTCACGGCACCTAAACCGGTACAGAAGATCAGGACAGTGCTGCCGCCGGGCGCTGGATTCGCCGCGTCCACTAAGTGATAGTTCGCATCGAGAATCGCACCCTGGCCCGTACCTTGGGAATTCATGGTGAAGATCCCAGGCGCGAACGGCGCCAGACTAACCGTTTGCGGTATGCCCCCCACATTGCTGGGTCCCGTCGCGGCGCTCAGCGTGGTTTGCGCTTGGCCGGCGAATTCCCAGGGCACCTGAAAGTTTACTTGCCCGGCCGAAGCATAGAACAGCGGCGCATTCATGCTCGGGAAGTACAGAAAAAAGTCCCAAATGCTGCCCGGGAGCGGCAGCATTGTTGTCAGCGGCAAGCTAGTATCCGTCACCGGTGAAGTCAATGGGAAGTCCCCAAAAACAGCAGCGATGCTGCCGGGCGCCACCAGCGCCGCATAGCTGGCCGCGTTAACCACGCCGCCGGAGTTGATCGATAGTAAACCTTTCTGGGTCACTTGAATCGAGATCCCCGCGATGGCGATGAAGACCGAGCGCTCGTTGCCCGCGTTGGCGGAGATATTCACAGTCACGCCGCCGGGACCCGTGTTGACGGCGTTGCCGGAGACCGCCATCCAGTTGGGCAAGCTGTCCACTGCCCACGTACAACCAGCGGCTGTTTGCACCATAGCTGTGAAGCTCGCCGCTGCCTTAGTCGTCGTAAAGAGGAGCGGGCTGACGGCGTACGTACAGGTGGAAGCCCCGGAGGGAACCAGGATGCGTATGCGATTGCTGCCGGAATCGGCGATGTACACGCTGCCAGCCGGATCCACAGCAACGCCCCAGGGCCCGTCCAACGTAGCCGAGGTAGCCGGACCATTATCGCCGCCGAAACCAGAAGTCCCGTTGCCTGCGATGGTCGTGATCAATTCGCCCGCGACCTTGCGCACCCGATTATTGCCGTAATCCGCGATGAAAAGATTACCAGTGGCGTCCAACGCAATGCCAGTCGGTACGAACAACCGGGCGCTGGTGGCCGGGCCGTTGTCGCCGCTATAACCCTGAGCACCGTTCCCTGCAACGGTAGTGATGATTCCCTTCGACACCCTCCGGATGACGTTGTTGTAGCTGTCCGCGATGTACAGGTTACCGGAAGCATCCAAGGCCACGGCTTGGGGTTCTTTAAGTGTGGCCCGGACCGCCGGACCGTTGTCGCCGGTGTAACCAGGACTAAACGCAATCCCCGCCACGGTGGTGAGCATTCCGTTGGAGAGTTCGCGGACACAGTCGTTGTAAGTGTCCGCGATATACAGATTGCCGGAGAGGTCCAGGGCGATCCCGTATGGCGAGCTTAGAAGAGCGCCACTGGCTGGTCCGTTCGTGCAATCCGCACCATAAGTCCCATTCCCAACCACCGGGCTGATGACTCCGTTTGATATCTTTCGAATGC
>DATLVQ010000717.1:0-3368 GCA_035577325.1 Bryobacteraceae bacterium
TATTCCCCGCGATGAATATCCCTGTTGTCGCGGTTGCGACTTTTTATTCCGGCATGCCGCCGGAGCAAGTAGAAGGCAATATCACCTATCACCTGGAACGCTTCTTCACGCTTGCGAGCGGAATCGAACACATGGAATCCCGATCGCTCGCCGGTGTGAGTCTCATCAAAGTCTATTTTCAGCCGGGCACGAATCCGGACTCCGCCGTAACTACAATCGCCAGCCTCGCGATGGCCGAAATCAGCCATCTACCTCCAGGGACTCTTCCGCCCTTCGTTTTGAAAATGGATGCGTCCAGTTTGCCTGTGTGCCTAGTGACGCTCCGGGGTGAAGATCTCAGCGAGACCCAACTGAAGGATCTTGCGCAGAACGTCTTGCGCAATCAATTGGCAGGCGTCGCCGGCGCTGCCGTACCTCAACCGTTCGGCGGAAGGTGGCGGGAGATCATGCTGTACGCCGACCCGTTCAAGCTCGAAGCGCGCCAGTTGAGCTTGATGGATGTTGTCCGTGCTATGAACGACTCGAATCTCATCCTGCCGGCCGGCGACGTCCAGATCGGAAGGTACGACTATAACATCTACGCGAATAGCCAAGTCAGCAAGGTTGACGATATTAACCGCGTGCCGATCAAGCTTTCCGGAGCGAACCCGGTCCGTGTATCAGATATCGGCGTGACCAAAGACGCTTATGCGCTGCAATACAACGCCGTGCGCGTCGATGGCCAGAGATCGGTCTACCTCCCAGTACTCAAGCAGGGCGGCGACTCGAACACTATCGCCGTTGTCGATGGAGTGCGCGAGAAGCTCAAGCACCTGTTCGACGTTCCAACATCGCTGGTGAACCATGTTGTTTTCGATCAGTCGCAGTTTGTCAAAACGGCGATCCGCACACTGCTCGATGAAGGGGGCATCGGCCTGTTCCTCACCTCGGTGATGATTCTTGTTTTTCTGGGCAGCATGCGGGCTACCGTCGCGGTGTTTTTCTCGATTCCGCTCTCCGCGCTGGCAACATTCATTGCGCTACAAATCGGCGGAAGCTCGATCAACACGATGGTGCTCGGCGGTCTCGCGCTCGCGCTATCGCGGTTGATCGACAACTCGGTCGTCGTGCTCGAAAACATTTACCGGCATCTTGAAGTGGGTGATCCACCGGTGGTGGCCGCGGAAAAAGGCGGGCGAGAAGTGGCGCTGCCTGTGCTCGCCGCGACGCTGACCACCGTGGTCGTTTTCTTTCCTGTGACGCTTCTGTACGGAGTCAGCAAATTCCTCTTTTCGTCGCTCGCGCTGGCCGTGGTGCTTTCTCTGTTTGCTTCCTACGTTGTTGCGATGACAGTGGTGCCTCTTTTCTGTGCTCGGTTCATGAAGAATGCAGGCGGCCACACTTCTGCGTCACATCAGGTTCCACCCGGTGTGGGACAACGATTCAATACCTGGTTTAACCGCGGCTTCGGTCGGTTCCTCGGTGTTTACGACACGTTGGTTGGCGCTGTGTTGCAACGACCGGCATTTTGCCTGCTCGTGTTTGCGATCGGATTTGCGTCAAGCCTGCTGCTGTTCCCGCGGCTTGAACTCTCTTTCTTTCCGAGAACGGACGCGGGGCAATTTGTCATCAATGTCAAGGCGCCATCCGGGACCAGGCTTGTTGAGACGGAGAACGAAGTTGCCCACCTGGAGGAACTCATCCGGCGCATCGTCCCAGACAGCGATTTGGGAATCATCGTGTCGAATATCGGCGTCGATCCCGGCTTCTCCGCGATTTACACCTCGAACGCGGCGATGCATACCGCTTTTGTTCAGGTAGGCCTCAAGCCAGGTCATCAAACCGGCAGCTATGAGTACATGGCGCGATTGAAAGCCCGGATGGAGCAAGAGATGCCGGAGCTGGCCCCGTACTTTTCGTCCGGCAGTCTCGTCGACGCGGTACTGAACCTGGGACTCGCGGCGCCAATCGATGTGCAGGTCGGCGGCACGGATCTTCACGCCAGCTATGAAGCCGCGCTGGATCTCGTCCGGCAGATACGCCAGATCCGTGGCGTCGCGGATGCATACATTCCGCAAGACCTCGATTACCCGGCGCTGAAGCTGGAAATCGATCGCATGCGCGCCGGCGAGCTTGGGTTGAGCGAAAAGGAAGTCGTCCAGAACGTGATCACCGCGCTCACCTCGAACCAGATGGTAGCCCCGAATGTCTGGATCGATCCGAAGAATAACAACAACTACTTCCTGAACGTGCAATATCCGGAACAGCAAATCCAGAGCTTGCTCGACCTCCACTCTATTCCCCTCCACGGGGCGGGATTAAAGCGCCCGACGCGGCTTGACATGGTCAGTAATATAAGCCGCTTCGAGGCGCCGACGGAAGTGGATCACTACCAGATCCGCCGGGTCCTGGATATCTATGTTCGCCCGCTCGGCGAGGGTCTCGGAGCTATCGCTGATCAGATCAACGGCTTGATATCCCGAACCAAACTGCCATCGGGCGTAGACGTGACGGTAAGAGGAATGGTCGAAGGCATGCGCACGTCGTTTAAGAGTTTTGCCATCGGTCTCACCCTGTCCATAGTCCTGCTGTACCTCATTTTGGTCGCCCAGTTTCGTTCGTTCATCGATCCATTCATCATTCTTCTCGCGTTCCCGCCCGGACTGACCGGGGTTTTACTCACGCTATGGCTAACGGGCACGACGCTGAACGTGATGTCACTGATGGGGGTGGTAATGCTCGCTGGAATCGCAATGTCCAACAGCATTCTGATCGTCGAATTCGCGCATCACCTCCGCCGCGAGGGGATGTCGGCTCGGGAGGCCGTGGCAACCGCGAGCCGTGTACGGTTGCGCCCCGTCTTGATCACCTCGCTGGCCACCGTCATCGGATTGCTGCCCATGGCGCTGAAGCTCGGCGAAGGGAGCGAAGGTTATGCACCGTTGGCTCGAGCGCTGATCGGCGGGTTGAGTGCCTCGGTGCTATTTACGGTGTTCTTAGTGCCTGCGGGATTCAGCCTCGCATATGCGAGGCAGCCGAGATCCACCGAGTCAGTAAATTCCTAGGGAGTGAATCTGTCAGATGCGATTACTGAGCAATTCTCTTGTGCTTGTCGTTGGATTGCTGGCGCTTTCGACAGCGGTACAGGCCAAGAATAAGAAGATCAAAACTCCGCCGAAGGAGCCGCAGGATGAGATCGAAGTTGTCGGGCACATCCTTTTAACAAATGGACCCGTAAGACGCTTCCTCACCACGCAACACTACAGCAGTTATTACCTCTACGTCGAATACGCAGCCAGCAAGAGCGTAACCCTGATTGACGTCACAAAGGCCGCGCAACCTTTCGTGTTGGCTGACGTGTCCTATCCTTCGAACGGGGGATCGGCCAG
>DATLVQ010000718.1:0-2183 GCA_035577325.1 Bryobacteraceae bacterium
GACTATATCCTCACAGGGTCGCTGCGAGGTGTGGACGGGGAGTTGGCAGCAAAGTTAGCCTCTTTGCATCCCGAACTCTTATCCTCTTCAAACCCAGAATCTGGGCATTCCTCAGACAATCCAGGCAGGGGTGGCGGACCGAACAAACTTCCGCAGCCCACGAAACCGGTTCGCTCGCCAGCCCTGGCATAAGCCGCTTCTTCGCACGCTTCATAACACTGCCCCCGTAGAAAATTCGTAGTCAGAGAAGCGCCTGGGGGCATTTTGCGCTTTACATGGGAGCATAATGCCCCCACTATAGGGCCATGAACAAACGGCCCAGGTCATGAAAAACAAGGATCTTCTCCCCGTCGTCTCGGCTCTGGATTGGCACCAGTTCGGCGCGCCAGTTGTGAGTGTAGTCCGCCCGCAACCTCTTGCTGCAAGCCAAAATCGCTGTGGCGAAATGGCTACACCGTCACCTTCGCGCACAGAAAATCACGATAACCAGTTACCGCACAATGCTTTCCCAGAAAATCGTACGCAGCGCCTTGGGCGCGAGGAAAATCAACACCATGGCGCGCCCACCCAGGAAATTTACGCTACCGCAAATCCGTCGGCGTCTGAAATTGCTCAGCGCTTCGCTCGCGGCGATCAGTTGGGATACGGAGCAAACGCCCGCCAAGCTGCGCAGCCGCGTCCGCAAGCTGTTGACGAGGGTGGAGGAGATGCTGGAGCGCTGGCCGGCGCCCCCCACCTGAAGCTGCGATCCCCCGCGCCGCTCCCGCCCGGCTACCTGCCGGGGGTGGTTTAGATGCTGGACGAACTCTGCCGCGATATCCGCGCCTATCGTCTCCGAGACATGCTCGGGGCGATTGAGGAGTGGCGGCACGCCACCGGCTCGGAGCGCGATTTCTGGCGCGCCACCGCGATGAACCGCATCCACGAGTTCCGCCGGCTGCACCTATTGCCAGAAAGAGCAGCGTTCGAGGCGGCCGTGGAGCGCAACCGCCAACGCCGGAGGGCAGCATGATCGATGCCGCGAGGATCGTAGCCGAGCTACGCGCACAGGAACTGCTGGAAGCATTACGCGCCGCAGTCGCCGGCGACAGCCACTGGCGCCACCGTGCGAGCACGCTGCTCCGCAGTATCGCCGATCTGGAACTGCCAGAGATCGTCACCGACGCTCTGCGCGCGGTCGATGCTCGAAAGCGCGCAGCCGAGATGATGGCCGATATCGCGCTCAGCCACGAGGACCGCGACGATGTCTATTAGTCCGCACAAACTCACCGCCGCCATGTCAGCGGTCTCGCGCCTCAAGGCCGAACTCGCCGAGCAGGACGCCGACATGATCCTGGCCAGCATCGAGAGCGAAACCAACGCGCTCGAACTGATGGACAAGGTGCTTGAGGCCGTCGTTGCCGACGAACTGCTGGTTGAGCAGGGATCTGTGCGGCTGAAACGCATCGAGGCCCGTGCCAATCGGCACCGCCTGATCCTGCGCGCGATGATGGAAGAAATCGCCGAGAAGGTTGAGCGGCCGCTTGGCACGCTGTCGATCAGCTACCGTACCAAGCCCATCGTCACCGATCCGGCGCTGTTGCCCGAGGCATTCATTCGCCGCGCGCCCGATATGCATCTCATTGCCCGCGCGTTGAAAGACGGTGCCGTGGCCGGTGCTGAGCTTTCCAATCCCATGCCGTCGCTCACTATTCGGAGTGCCTGACTATGAACGCCATGACCACGACGCCCATGCCGCTCAGCTACGATGCTTTGGAGCGGCTGGCCGAGAGCATTGCCAAGAGTGGCCTCTTTGGCATGAAGACCAAAGATCAGGCGATCGCCTTGATGATGATCGCTCATGCCGAGGGCACACATCCTGCGCTCGCCGCTCGTGATTATGATGTAATCCAGGGCAAGCCAGCGAAAAAGGCCGAGGCCATGATGCGCGATTTCATTGCGGCCGGCGGCAAGGTCGAGTGGCACGCCCTCACTGATGACGTGGCAGACGCCACATTCACCCATCCACAGACTGGCTCGGTCCGCATCGACTGGGATATGGAACGCGCCAAAATTGCCGGCTTTGCTGGCAAAGACAACTGGCGGAAATTCCCGCGCGCCATGCTACGCAGTCGCGTCGTGTCGGAAGGTGTGCGAACGGTATGGCCGCTGGCCACATCCGGCATGTACGTGCCTGAGGAACA
>DATLVQ010000719.1:0-4972 GCA_035577325.1 Bryobacteraceae bacterium
ACCGGTGCTCGCATCACCGCGACCAATGCCGATACGGGAGCGATCCGGTCGGCAGAAACCGACACATCTGGCCAGGCTCGCTTTTCCGGCCTGACCATCGGCGCCTACACCTTGCGGCTCGAGAAAGAGGGTTTCGCCATCGTGCGCGTGCAGGCTTTCCCGGTCTCGGTAGGCCAGACCGTTGTGCGGCAGCTTGAAATGAGGCCGGCGCAGGTGACCGAGCGCCTCGAAGTCACCGATCAGCCCGAAGCCCTCGAGACCGCGGCTACCACCTCGAGCGTGGCCCTGGGCAATGAGCGCATCGAGGAAGCGCCCGCGCAAAATCGCAACTATCTTAACTTTGTTCTGGTCGCGCCCGGCGTCGCGGCGTCCAGTGGTTCGAACACCCAGCGCGCGGCGGCCGGCGTCCGCAGCACTGCAGCGGACAGCGGCTTCACATTCGGCGGCATGCGCGGCCGTAACAACAGTCTGTCCATCGACGGCGTCGATAACCGCGACGAAACCACCGGCGCCAATCGCGTCTCCATCGGCCTCGAGATGGTCCAGGAGTTTCGCGTCTCCGGAACGTCCATATCCGCGGATTCCGGTGGCGCTGCCGGCGGAAACGTCAACCTGGTGACGCGTTCCGGCGCTAATATCTGGCATGGAGACGCGACCTACTTTACGCAAAACGAATTCACCAATGCGCGCGACGCCGGCGTGGAATCGGCAGGCAAGCCGCGCTTCCGCCGTTATCAGCCGGGCGCTTCGCTGCTTGGCCCCATCCGGCGCAATCGCACATTTTTTGCTACGGCGTTTGAGCAGGAATGGGAATCGGGTGAGGAGTTTTCAGAAGATCCCACGCACTCCGCCGCCATCATCAACCGCGCCCTCGCGGACCCATTGTTTGCGCGTGCGGCCGTGCACTCCGTGGGCGAAAGTCTCTTCCCAACCACCGCGTCCTCTACTGAATTCTCTTTCAAGTTAAACCATCAGTTGAACGATGAGCAGTCGCTCTCGGCGCGCTACGCATTTTCGCGCGGCCGCGTTTCCCGCGACGTGCAAAGCCTCGACAATTTTGCCGACCGTTCCGCGCGCGGTTCAAGCCTCACGCAAGATCAATCCTTCGTCGCCGGATGGATGGCCGTACCCTCGCCGACCGTCGTCAACGATCTTCGCCTGCAAGTGGCCAGACGGACTGTTGACCTTTCGCCCAATGCGCGTGGCGCGCTGCTCGAAATCCCCGGCGTGCTCAGCCTGGGCCAGGCGTATGCGCTCGATTCGAGCCGCGCGGAGGATCACTATGAAGTCGTCGACTCCGTGAACGCCGTTCGCGGCCGCCATCAGTTCGGCTTCGGCGCGTCCCTTCACTACGTATGGCTGGATGCCGATCTAGCCAATCGGTATGCCGGAATCTTTCTTTTCCCAACGCTGGCAGATTTCTCTCGCGGTGCGCCCGATGTCTTCATCCAGGCATTTGGGAATCCAGGTACTCAGATGGCCGCGGCCCCGCTAGGTGCGTGGATCGAGGATCGCTGGCAGCCGGTTACAGGGCTGACGATCGAGGGCGGCGCGCGCTATGAAGCCGAGCGGCTACCGAAACCTTTCACCAGTCCTACCCATAATATTTCTCCGCGCCTTGGCGTCGCCTGGCGGCCACGCGGGGCATCGTTCGTCGTGCGTGCCGGTTTTGGGCTGTTCTACGATCGCTACCCGCTCGCATTTCTCAACGACGCTCTGCAGAAGGATGGGATGCGTGGATTCGAGCAGTATGCTACTGGCGCCGCCGCCCTGCGCGCGCTTCAGTTGGGCCTCGGCGGAAGCTTAAGTGCGCCGCTCACCGGCCTGGCGCCCTCTCTCTATCTGCCCGACTCGAACTTCGCCACTACCTACAGCCGCAAGTTCACCGCCGGCGCTGAGCGCAGTCTCAATACTGATACCACGCTGAGCGTCGAATACGCGTACGTGCGCGGTTTCCATCTGCCGCGCGTGCGCAATATTGATTTGAGTTTGCCGCCGCTCTATCAGCTCGAAATGACGGCGCGCTCGTCCTATCAGGGCGCGGCCATCACGCTGCATCGCCGTATGAGCAAAGAGTGGACGTATCTGATCGCGTACAACGTCGGCAGCGCGTGGGACGATGGATCGGACTTCGATGAGCAGCCTGCCAACCCCGCCGATCCGCGCCGCGACTGGGCGCACTCGCGGCAGCATCAGGCGCAGCGCATGGTGGCCAGCGGCCTGTTCGAAGTGCCGGCGGAAGAAATACAAAGCGCGCCCCTGTGGCTGCGCGAGATCCTCGAAGATTTTCACATCGCGCCGATTTTCTCGGTCGGTACCGGCCGCCCCCTGAACGCTCTCGATACAACCGATCGCTTCCGCACCGGCTCTTATCCCATCACCGCGCGCCCCTTTGATCTGGCGCGCAATCCTTTCTCCCAGCCAGGTGCCGCCTCTATGGATCTGCGGCTAATGAAAGTCTGGTGGCTGGTTCAGCCCCGTCGCGCCGCGCTCGAACTGGCCGCCGACATTTTCAACCTGGCCAATCACACCAATCCGCTCCGCGTCAGCCCGTTCTACGCCGCCGGCACCGCGAAGCTGCCAACCTACAGCGGCCTCGTCGAAACTTTGAACGCCCGACAGATTCAGTTCAGCTTGTCGCTGGAATACTAGGGGATCGCTTGCAATGAACGCAGCTCAAAAAGAGCCCTGGTAATCAACCTTTGCCGAGCAACGACCCAGGGAGTGGTCATTGGACGATCTTTAACAATCTGTCTTGAATCCCGCCCATTGGAAAAATCGTGGGATCAGTCGCTCATCACAAATGCCCCAGGGACTTTTCACAACAGGGCTGCATTTCTGGAAAACGAGCCATGCAGAGGACGCGGGGGCACGCCCTCCGGCATGGCTTGCCAAGCTACGCTGCTCCACCTTCGGTCCGCAGTGGGCTACTTCGCGTCTGCTGTTGAACGTAGCTTTCCGGGTGTTGGTCGAACTGACGCTTACAGTCCTGCGAGCAGAACTGATACTCACGGCCCTTATAATTCAATCTTGCGGTAGCCATTTTCTCATCAATCTGCCGTCCGCATACTGGATCTTTGGTCATTTCGATGCACCTCCCACGGAAATGTCAGCAATCACGATGCCGCGAGCGTGTGAATTTACTTACTGACAGCGAGGTTACCCGCCATCACAAAGCGAAGCGGCCAATCGGCGCACTGCCGGATGCCGATGCGCGGCGTCACGCGAATTTCAAACGCGTGCTCTTTCTTCCATTGACGCACCACGAGTGTGCCGCGCGTCACGTCGACGCCGTTCTGCGCGCGCGTGATGCCGAAAACGCGTGTAAGATTTCCAGGCCCCGATGCGAGTTTTTCGGGGCCACGCGCTGTCGGACGCCGCTTGTGCATCAGATCGATTCCCACGAGCGGCTCCGCTGCGCGGATCAACACGCATCCCGATTTGCCATCGGGTTCCGCCACAATGTTCAGGCACTCGTGCATGCCGTAAATGAAGTAGACATACGCGTGCCCGGGCGGCCCGAAGATCACGCGCGTGCGATTGGTGACGCCGCGCGCCGAATGCGCCGCCAGATCGTCGCCTCCCAGGTACGCCTCCGTTTCCACGATGACGCCCGCCGTGCGCCCGTGCACCAGAATCTTGCCCAGCAGTCCGCGCGCCACCTCCACCGTGTGCCGCGCGTAGAACGATCGCGGCAAAATCAGGCTCTCCGTTGCGAGCTTGCGCCATTCCATAGCACAATTATCATCGCAGCAAAATGCGATTATTTATCGGCATCGATCTCCCTCCCGAAGTCATCGCGAATCTGGAAGATCTCTTGCAGCGGCTGAAATCTTCCGCGCAAATCAATTGGAGCCCAGCGCGCAATCTGCACATCACGATCAAGTTCATCGGCGAGTGGCCGGAGGCGCGGCTGCCTGAGTTGGAAAGCGCGCTGGCCGCGCTCCCGACGCACCAGCCCATTAAAATCGCCATCGAAAAGCTCGGCTTTTTCCCGAATCCCCACTCGCCGCGCTTCTTCTGGGCCGGCGTGCACGCTGGTGACGATCTGGCAACACTCGCGCGCGTCACCGAAGAAGCGCTCGCGCCGCTGGGCATCGCCAGGGAAGAACGCCCATACTCGCCGCATCTCACGCTGGCGCGCATCAAAGCGCCAGGCAAACAGCCCGCATTGCTGCAAGCCGTGGCCAAACTGCCGTCGCTCGATTTCGGCAGGTTCGCCGCCGACCGCTTCTATCTCTACCAGAGCCGGACCGGCCCAACAGGTTCCGTGTACACTAAGCTTGCGGAGTTTCCACTCGCGAAATAATGCAAGATCTGATGCCGGCTCTGGCGCTCGCGGCCGCTTATCTGGTCGGTGGTATTCCCTTTGGCTACCTGGTGGTCAAATGGAAAACCGGCGCCGACGTGCGCTCTTCCGGCAGCGGCAACATCGGCGCCACCAACGTGCTGCGCACCACCGGCCGCTTCGCCGGCGCCGTGACTCTCGCGCTCGATATCGCCAAGGGCTGGTTCGCCGTCTGGCTCACTGCCAAAATCACTGGCGGTAATATTCACTGGATGAGCGCCGCCGCGCTCGCCGTGATGGCCGGACACGCATTTCCGGTTTACTTGAAATTCAAAGGCGGAAAAGCGGTGGCGAGCTTCATCGGCGCGTTTCTGTACCTGGCGCCCGCTCCGCTGTTCGCTGTCTTGCTCGTTTGGATCACGACGGTGGCGTTCACCCGTTACGTCTCGCTCGGGTCGATTCTCGCGGCGGGCAGTTTTCCGCTCGCGGTCTGGCTCCTGATGCAACCGCCGCTTTCGCTCGTCGCGGCGTCGATTATGAGCGCGGCATTCATCATCTATCGCCACCGCGAAAACATCGCACGCATTCGCGCGGGTACGGAGCATGTGTTATCGCTTGGCAGCCGCAAGACGCAGCGGACTCCCACGCGCTGGAGAATGCGGCGTTCGTGAACAGAGCATCGTT
>DATLVQ010000720.1:0-7927 GCA_035577325.1 Bryobacteraceae bacterium
GCGCAACCGCCAATGCCAGCCAGTGGCGCTGGAAGATGGAGGGCAGCACGTCGAACTGATAGGCGGAACGAGCGCCGGAATCACATCCCCGCGCTGAACGTCGCCCATGGGTGTGCGTTCATGTCGCGCAAGTACTCCTTCTGCCAGTTGAACTCGGGATGCTGTTTCAGGTGCTCCGCCGCTTTGAAGTGAAGGCCGCAGGCGTGGCCCGCGAGCGCCGCCAGTGTCAGGTGCTCAGCCATCGTCGAATCCGTCACTTTATTGATGACGGCGCCGCCGATGCCATACGGCGGCAGCCACGGAAGCATCCCGCGCGGCGAGAGATCCACGTGCCCGCATATCGTCCTTTCACAGGCCTGCGTTTTCTTGTCGTAACTATCGTAGTGGTCGCCTAGAAAACGCTCGCCCGCCGCCACGTCGATTTTGCCCTTGTTCTCGGCCATCAGTTGATCCCAGCGCGCGCGCCGGGCGTTGTCGCTATTGGATGGATCGTTGACCGGGAAATCCGTTTCCTCACGGGCCAGCTTCGCATCTACCGGGAAATTCGACCCGGTAAAATAGCCATCTTTGGTGCGCCGCAGATTCACGTTCTTCAGTCCCAGCTCCAGGTCTGCGATCTCATTGGTCTTTCGGTCCGCCACCAGCCAGTTATTGGCGTAGCCACCGTTGTTGCCTTCCTTCATGATGTGAGTAAAATCGTCGATCGACCCGGCATATTGCATCGCTTTGCGCCCGCGCACGAATTCCGGAATGCCGTTGGAATCCCAGCCGTGGAAATTCGAGATCGTGGTTTCGGTGATCATCATGCCGGCCGAGTTAATACCAAAATCGTCGCCGCTGTGAATGAATCCAGGGTAGCCGTCCATAATGAAGTGGTTGCCCTTCGCCGGCACGATGTCGAAGATCACCGTCCAGCGCTCGCCATCCAGATACTGCGTCCAGTTATTGTGGGCGATCACCACCTTGCCGTCCTTGGTGTAGCTGCCCGTCGCCACGAATGCGCTGCAATGATCGGGCGCTGTCACCGAGGCTGGTGATTTGATGCCGTGCTCCTTGTCGTACTCGTGCACGTAGTAGCTCCACTCCATCGAAGCGTTCATGGCCACCACGTCCCACACATCTACTTTCACGCCATGCGCCACAGCGCCGTCGGCAATGCCCTTGAGCTCCTCGCGATACTCCGCCTCGACATGCGGCCAGAGCAATTCCTGCGCCTGGTGGCGGAAGAAGCCCCAGCTCTTGTTGTTGTCGTGCGTCAGCTCGAGCTGCGTGACTTTGAAGCTCTCCTTGATCTCCGGCGCCAGCAGGTACCCGTGCTGGAATCCCATATCCGCGGGCGACCCTTCCAGATGCACGAACGTCCAGCCGCTCTTTTCCGCCCGGCGGTAGGAATTCTTCAGCCGGGCATCGGCCTGCGGCTCGCGTGAAACCAGCGAGAACGCCAGCACCAGTAAAAGGACGGAAGCCAGAACGGCGGGAGTCTTCATCGAGGATCGGGGCATCGTTACCTCCAGTGCCCTATTATAGTGAGGAAGGTATGGTTACGCAGCATAAGCTGACCGCGCACGTGAAAGCCGCGGGTTGAGCGTCCAAGCTGAGTCCAAAGGTTTTGGACCGGGTGCTCGCCGCGATTCCGCGCGTCACGAACGAAAACGTGCTCGTAGGGTTTGACACCGCCGACGATGCCGGCGTGTACAAGCTAACGCCGGAGCTCGCCCTCGTCCAGACCGTAGACTTCTTCACGCCCATAGTCGACGATCCGTACACGTTCGGCGCTATCGCCGCGGCCAACTCGCTGAGCGATGTCTACGCCATGGGCGGCAAGCCGATCTCCGCGCTTTCTCTGCTTGCATATCCCGCCAAGGGCGATCTCGACGCTCTCGAACAGATCCTGAAGGGCGGAGCGGAAAAGATCCACGAATCCGGCTGCGTGATTCTGGGCGGGCACAGCATCGCGGATGACGAAATCAAATTCGGCTACTCGGTCACCGGCACCGTGCATCCAGACCGCGTCAAAGCGAATGCAGGGGCGCGCGCGGGCGATGTCCTGGTCTTCACCAAACGCCTTGGTACGGGCGTCATTACCACTGCGCTCAAGCGTGAGATCGCAAAGGAATCCGACTTGCAAGCGGCCATCGATTCCATGCTGACGCTCAATCAACGCGCTTGCGAGGCCATGCTGGCTTATGAAGTCCACGGCTGCACCGATGTCACCGGCTTCGGCCTGATCGGCCACGCCCGCGAGATGGCGCTCGGCAGCGGCGTCACCATCGAGATCGATACCGCCACCGTCCGGTTTCTCCCCGGAGCCCTGGATTACGCGCGCCAGGGCGCCCTGCCCGGCGGGTTGAAGAACAATCGCGAATTCGCATCCTGCGCGGTCGAAGTCGCGCGCGAAATTCCGCCGGAAATTGAAGACTTGCTCTACGACCCGCAAACTTCCGGCGGATTACTGATCTCGCTCCCCGAAGCCGACGCCGCACAACTCGAGCGCGCGCTACCCGAAGCCTACCGGATCGGCCGCGTGTTGCCAAAAAGCGCAAAATCCATCCGGCTTATATGAACCTCCATGGTCTTGTAGCGCAGGGCCATGCGGGGCTTGCGGGGCCCCGCGCTACACAACGGAAGGCGGGCTTACTTGACCCATAACCCCATCATCGTCGCACTCGACGTCGAATCCGCCGCCGAAGCCCGCGCTCTCGTCAATCGCATCGGTCCGGCCGCGAGCTTCTACAAAGTGGGCATGGAACTCTACGCCGCCGCCGGTATGGACTTCGTCCGTGAGCTGCTCTCTCTCGGCAAAGACGTCTTTCTCGACCTGAAGTTCTACGATATCGGCGAAACTGTCAAACGCGCCGTCGCGCAGGTGGCGCGCACGGGCGTGCGCTTCCTGACCGTGCACGGCTCCGGTGCGGTCATGCGCGCCGCCGTCGAAGGCCGCGGATCGTCACCCCTCAAGCTGCTCGCCGTCACCGTGCTCACCAGTTTCGACCAGCAGGATCTCGCGGACCTCGGCTATCCTTGCTCGCCCGCCCTGCTGGTCGAACTGCGCGTCCGTAAAGCCATGGAAGCCGGTATTGACGGCATCGTAGCATCACCGATGGAAGCCCGCTCCATTCGCGCGCTCGCCGGCCCCCACGCAATTCTGGTCACTCCCGGCGTGCGTTCCCGCGGCGCTAGCAAAGGCGATCAGAAGCGCGTGGCCACTCCCGAAGAAGCCATTCGCGATGGAGCTGACTATCTGGTCATCGGCCGCCAGATTACGCGCGCCGCCGATCCCGCCGCCGCCACCCGCCAAGTGCTCGAAGAAGTGCACGCCGTCTCCCGGGTCTGACCCGCCATGGAAACGGTCTATCATCTGATCGCGCAGTACGGGCATTTTGCGATCTTCTGCCTGCTCGTGCTGGGCATCGTGGGACTCCCGGTGCCGGATGAAACGCTACTCACTTTTTCTGGATACCTGGTCTTCAAAGGGCATTTTCGTTTCCTGCCAACTGTGGCAGCGGCCTATGCAGGCAGCATCTGCGGTATCACCATAAGCTATACCATCGGCCGCACTGGCGGCATTTACCTGATCCACAAGTACGGCCCCTACGTGCACCTCACCAAGGACCGGCTCGACCGTGTGCACGCCTGGTTCGAGCGCATGGGCCGCTGGGCTATCTTCTTCGGATACTTCATGCCGGGCATCCGGCATTTCACCGCGATCATAGCCGGCACCTCGGAACTCGAACCGCACGTTTTCGCCCTGTTCGCTTATACGGGCGGCCTCCTGTGGGTGCTCACATTTGTATCGCTGGGATATTTTTTGGGCGATCAATGGTCGCGCATCGACCAGGAAATCCACGGCGTTCTGCTGTGGCTCACGATCGCGCTTGCTGCCGCGGCGCTCGCGTACTGGTGGCTGCGGCGCCGCAAGACGGGCCGCCTTAATTAGAAGTTCACAACGTGACGGCGCATGCATTCCAGGCAAACATATTGCCCTTGCACAGGCCGCGTGATCTCGTGGTGCATTAGCCGGCAGATCAGATTTCCCAGGCGTTTCACAAAATTCGATTGAAAAGACACGTGGCGCTTCATGTCTAACCTCCTGTTTACGAAACGGTGTACTGCAATACTGCCTTATGTCGATGAAGATAAACGTTGCGGCAAACCCCAACAATCGGGGAATGTCCCGAACGGCAATGCATTTGGATGCAATCAGTTATGCACTGGAGTACAGGGTTTGTTGACGGCTAGCAGGCAACGTTTCCGCTCAACCGCGCGCCGCGCGTAACCCGATGATGGATCTTCTTCTGCACAAATTTCGCGATTGCCCGGCTCCCGGCCCGTCGCAGCGCCGCTGGTTGTGAAACACTATGTTCTGTATCCGTTTTTTTCCGGCGCTCTCATTCCTCGTTCTTGATGCTCGCGCGGGGTTCGTAAGCGTTAAACGAACAAATTAAGACACCATACGTTTATGTAAATACATGAAGATCAAATATGATCGCCGCCAGACGGCGCGCAGTGTCACTCTGCTGTTGTGTCTTTCCCTGCTTTTCTCCAGTTCCGTCGCCGCGCAAAGTGAGGTGCGCATTGACCCGCCAAAGGGCGGCTTGGGCTGGCTGACTCACCCATATCAGCCGAGATCCGTGCCCCCGATCAATCTGGCGAATTCGACGCGTTTGGAAGCGCTCGAGCGGGCCGGCAACCTCTACCTTTCGGCGCAAGACGTGGTCGCGCTGGCCATCGAGAACAACATCGACGTTGAAGTGCAGCGCTACGCGCCCCTGCTGGCTCGCGAGGTGCTCAAGCGCGCACAGGCCGGCGGCCCCCTGCGCAGCGTAGGCGTGGGTGTGGCGCCGGGACCCCAGAGCGTCAGTCTGCAAGGCGTCAGCGTGAACTTCGGGGGCGTCGCGAGTACCGCTGCAGTCGGTTCCGGCGGCGGCATTGTGACGCAACTCGGGCCCGGCATCCCGCTGCTCGATCCAACCGTCACCGCCTTTGCCCAATTCCAACACTTAAGCGTGCCCCTGAGCAACACGATCCTGACGGGAACAACGGCTCTGGTTCAGGACATTCGCGCCTATCAGACGCAATACTCCCAGAACTGGCTTTTCGGTTTGGGTGCACAGGTCTCGTACTCGAGTCAGCACATCAAGGTGAACAGCCAGTCCTTCACCCTGAATCCGTACACCTCGGGCAACGTGGATCTGCAGATCACGCAAAATCTGCTGCAGGGTTTTGGCTCGGCCGTGAATGGCCGTAACATTCGCGTCCAGAAGAACAACTTGAAATATAACGACCTGCAATTCAAGCTGCAGGTGATCACCACCGTATCCTCGGCTCTCAACCTGTATTGGGACCTGGTCAGTTTCTTCGAGGATGTGCGCGCGCGGGAACAGGAAGTCAAGACGGCGCAGCAGCTGTTCAATAACAACAAGGAGCAGGTGAAGATCGGCTCGCTCGCCGAGATCGAAGTTACGCGCGCGGAATCGCAGCTCTACGCCGCCAAGCAGGATCTGATCATTGCGCAGACCAATCTGGCGCAGCAGGAGACAGTCCTGAAGAACGCCTTGAGCCGCGCGGGCGTGGCGACGTCCGACTTGGCCGCGGTCCACATCGTACCGCTCGATCAAATCGTCATACCGCCGCAGGATGAAGTCAGGCCTGTCGACGATCTGGTCGCCGACGCGGTGAAAAACCGCGTCGAGATCCAGCAAGCCCGCATCAACCTCGAAAGCAATCACTTGAATCTGGTAGGTATTAAGAACTCCCTGAAGCCCCAGTTGCAGGCTTTCGCGGAACTAACAAACAACGGTTTAAGCGGCGACCTCACCGCGGTCGGAGCGTTGCAGCCTGGCGTCGGATATCTCGCCGGCGGCTACGGCAATCTGCTGGCTCAGATCGCGCGCCGTAATTTTCCCAACTATTCGGCCGGATTTTCGCTGCAGATCCAGATTCGCAATCGCGCGCAACAAGCCGACTATGTGACCAGTCTCCTTGAAATCCGGCAGAACGAGCTCGGTCTGCATAAGAGCGTCAACCAGGTTCGTGTCGACGTCCAAAATGCAGTCATCGGACTCAAACAGGCCCGCTCTCGCTACGACGCCGCCGTACAGGCGCGAAAACTGGCGCAGCAGACTTTCGATGCGGACCAGAAGCGGTTCAACCTGGGAGCCGCCACGCCCTATCAAGTAGTACAGGATCAGCGCGACCTCGCCAACGCGCAGAGCTCCGAGACACAAGCCATGGCCAACTACACGCATTTCCGGATCGCCTTCGATCAAGCCATCGGCACCACGCTCGAGGCCAACAATATCGTGCTATCCGAAGCGCTGGCGGGACGCATCAGCAAACCTCCCAGTCAGGTGCCCGCGGAGGTGAAACCATGATTCGGCATAACAGCGGTTTCATGCTGACGTTTCGTAAATCTATCGCCGCGGCCCTCTGCTGCGCGTGGCTCGTTTCACTCGCCCCGGCGCAGCAGCTTTCGATCGAGCCCGTTCGTCCCGCCGCGCCCGTCCTTTGGCGGCCTTATCTGGCGCCGGATGTGCCGCCTATTCGCATGAGCAACTCCGAGCGGATCCGCAGTCTCATTCGCGCCGGAAAATTGTATCTGACGGTGCAGGATGCCATCGCGCTCGCGCTTGAAAACAATATCGATATAGAAGTGGCTCGCTACAATCCGATTTTGGAAGAATGGCGTTTGCAGCGCGCCGAAGCCGGTGGGGCTTTGCCCGGCGTGCCCAGCGGCGCGTCGCAGGCCGGTTCGGTCGCCGCTGGTCAGGGCGTCCTCGGCAGCCAGCAGGCCGCGGGAGTCAGCAGCGCCGGTGGTAACGGCGCCCGCGGAGGCACCGCCAATGCATCCATCTCCCAAATCGGCCCGGTTACGCAAACGCTGGATCCCATCTTTCAGCAGGCCACCACGTTCAGCCACAAATCTCTCCCTCAACCGAACGTCACACAGAGCCTCACGCCGGTCCTGGTCACCGATGAGCGCATCTACTCCGGTTCGGTTCAGGAAGGCTTGCTCAGCGGCGGCAGTATCACCGGCACTTTCAATAATCACTATTTGAAAGAGAATTCGCCCAGCGACGTCTTGAATCCCTCATCGGCCGCCACTCTCTCGGTCCAGGTGGAGCACAGCTTTCTGCGAGGCTTCGGCGTTGCCGTGAACGCGCGCACCATCACGTTTAGAAAGATCAACGTCGAAACGTCGGATCTCTCTTTCAAGGCGCAAGTCATTGCCATCGTGTCCAGCGTGCTGAATGCCTACTACAGTCTTGTCGCCGACTACGAAGATGTGAAGGCGAAGACCAGCGCCCTGCAAGCCGCGCAAACATTCGCCGCCGACACGAAGAAGCAAGTGCAAATCGGAACGTTGATCGAGCTCGATGTAGCCACCGCTGAATCTCAGCTCGCCACCAGCCGGCAGAATCTTGGTAATTCCGAAACCAACCTGCAGCAGCACGAACGGCAGCTCAAGACGCTCATCAGCCGGACCGGAATCGCCGATCCCGCGCTGTCCGGCGTGCAAGTCGTACCGCTCGACCGGATCGCCATCCCAGCCCACGACGATCTTCCGCCGCTCAAAGAAATGGTCGAGCAGGCGCTGGCAAATCGGAGCGATCTCGCCGTCGAAAAAGCCGGCATTCGTGCCTCTGAAGTCCTGGCGTTGGGCACCAGGAATGGAGTGCTGCCTACCCTGATCGGCTTCGGAGGTGAGAGCCACGCCGGCCTGGCTGGAACGGGGCACGACGTGGTCTTCTTATCTCCCACCGGGACCCCTTTAGTCGAGAAGCCTAACTCATATTTCGTCGGCGGCGCCGGCAACGCTCTCGGCCAGATCTTCCGCCGCAACTTTCCGACGGAGAGTATCGGCGCGTTTTTCCAGGCCCCACTCGGCAACCGTCAGGCTCAAGCCGATTATGATATCGACCAGCTC
>DATLVQ010000721.1:0-7856 GCA_035577325.1 Bryobacteraceae bacterium
CCAGTTTCCAGGCGTTGGACGAGTCCACCCGCGCCGATCAAGCCTCGCTCGAAAGCGCTCGCGCCGCCGCCGCCGCCGACCAAGCAGCAGTCGAAACCGCCAAACTGAACCTCGAGTATTGCCGCATCACCGCGCCCATCGATGGCCGAACCGGCAGCCTGCAAGTCAAGACCGGAACGCTCATCAAAGCACAGGCCGATACGGCGATGGTCACCATCAACCAGATTTTTCCGGCCTACGTGACATTCTCCGTTCCCGAAGATCAGCTCGCAGCCATTCGCAAAGCCATGGCGGAGGGGCCGCTTGCCGTTGAAGCCTACGTACCCAATGACACCGGCGAGCCGGCGCGTGGCCAGCTCAGCTTCATCGACAATACCGTCGACAGCACCACCGGCGCTATCAAGCTGAAGGCCACGTTCTCGAATCGCGAGCGCAAACTTTGGCCCGGCCAGTTCGTGAACGTCGTCCTGACCGTCGGCAAGGAAGCGAATGCCACGGTGGTGCCCTCCGAAGCCATTCAGACCGGCCAGCAGGGCCAGTTCGCTTTCGTGGTGAAACCCGACCAGAGCGTGGAAATGCGCGTTGTAACCGTCGGCCGTACCGTGAATCGTGAAACCATTGTCACCAAGGGAATCGCCGCTGGAGAAATGGTCGTCACCGACGGCCAGCTTCGCCTGGCTCCAGGTTTCAAGGTGGAAATCGTCAAGGCCGTGCAGGGTGACGCTGGCTCGAAGGCCGGAGGAGCTTCCCAGTGAGCGTTTCGGAACTCTTCATCCGCCGCCCCATTACGACCACTTTGGTCACGGCTGCGATTTTGCTTTTCGGCATCGTGGCCTACCGCTCGCTGGCGGTGAGCGATCTGCCGAACATCGACTACCCCACCATCCAGGTGTCGGCCGTGCTGCCGGGCGCCAGCCCCGAAACCATGGCGTCGTCGGTGGCCACGCCGCTCGAGCGCCAGTTTTCCACCATCGCCGGCATCGATTCCATGAACTCGACCAATGGTATCGGATACACCACCATCACGGTTCAGTTCGCGCTCAGCCGCAGTATCGATGCTGCCGCGCAGGATATCCAGGCGGCCATTTCGAAAGCCGGTGCGCAGTTGCCGCCCAACATGCCGACGCCGCCGTCCTATCAGAAAGTCAATCCGGCGGACCAGCCCATCATGTACGTTGCCGTAAGTTCGCCTACCCTGCCGCTATATCAAGTCTATGAATACGCCGATACCATGATGGCGCAGCGCATCTCCATGGTGAGCGGCGTCGCGCAGGTGCAAGTCTACGGCTCCAAGTACGCTGTGCGCGTGCAGCTGAATCCCGACGCCCTGGTGGCTCGCGGCATCGGCGTGGATGAGGTGCAGGCCGCCATTCAACGCGCCAACGTCAATTTGCCCACCGGCACTCTCTACGGCAGCAAGCAGTCGTTTACAGTGCAGTCGAACGGCCAGCTTTTCAACGCCGCCGCGTTTCGCCCGCTGATTGTGGCCTACCGCAATGGCAATCCCGTGCGCCTGGAGCAGCTGGGCAACGTCATCGATAGCGTCGAGAACGACAAGAACATCAGCTGGTTTATGGATACCCGTGCCATCGTGCTCGGCATCCAGCGCCAGCCCGGAACTAACACCATCGAGGTCGTCGACGGCATCCGCAAACTCTTACCGCAATTCCGTACTCAGATTCCGGCGTCAGTCAAGCTGTCGATTTTGTACGACCGCTCGCTTTCCATCCGGGAATCCATCTCCGACGTCAAATTCACGCTGCTGCTGACTGTCTGCCTCGTCGTGATGGTCATCTTCCTGTTCCTGCGCAATATTTCGGCGACCGCCATCCCCAGCTTCGCCGTGCCGCTCGCCATCGTCGGCACGTTTGCGGCCATGTATCTGCTCGGTTACACGGTGGACAACCTGTCGCTAATGGCGCTCACGCTCTCCGTCGGCTTCGTCGTGGACGATGCCATCGTCATGCTGGAGAACATCGTCCGGCATATGGAGCTGGGCGAAGGCCGCATGGAAGCCGCGCTGCGCGGATCGCGCGAAATCGGTTTCACCATCGTTTCCATGACGCTGTCCCTGGTGGCCGTGTTCATCCCAGTGCTCTTTTTGGGTGGTATCGTTGGCCGCCTGCTGCACGAGTTCGCCGTCACGATCAGCGTGGCCATTCTGGTTTCCGGTTTCGTTTCGCTCAGCCTGACGCCCATGCTGTGCAGCCGCTTCCTGAAGCCGCCCAAGAAAAAGCACGGCGCGATTTACATGGCCTTCGAGCGATTTTTCGACGGCATGACCGACCTCTACGACCGCACGCTCAAAGTCGTGCTGCGCCACCGCCCGGCCACGGTGACGCTTTCGTTCATCCTGCTGCTCGCCACCGGTTATCTTTTCTACGATCTCCCAAAGGGTTTCATTCCCAGTTACGATGCCGGATTCATGTTCGGCGTCACCCTCGCCGCGCAGGATATTTCATTCGACTCGATGAAAGAGCACCAGCACGCGCTGAACCAGATTCTGCTCAAAGAGCCTGCCGTCGATACCATGATGTCGTTCACCGGCGCAGGGTTCGGCCAGGCCGGCAACACCGGCATCTTTTTTATTGCCATGAAGCCCCGCCCCGCGCGAACCGAATCGGTGGACGAGTTCATTAACCGGATGCGCGGCAAACTCCTGCAAGTCCCCGGTATTCTGGCCTTCATGCAGAACCCGCCGCCCATCCAGATCGGCGGCCAGATCACGCGTGCGCCTTATCAATTGACGCTGCAAGGGGCCGACACGCAGGAAATCTACCATTGGGCCCCGCTGGTGGAGGCCAAGATGCGCGCTCTGCCCGGCCTGCTCGACGTGAACAGCGATCTGCAGCTTTCCAGCCCGCAGGTCTTCGTCGACATCAATCGCGACAAAGCCTTCGCCCTCAGTGTTTCGCCGCAGCAGGTGCAGGACGCGCTGTACACCGCCTACGGCAGCCGCCAGGCCTCGACCATTTATACGCCCGCCAACGAGTACCGCGTCATCACCGAGGTCGAGCCGAAATATCAGCGCACGCCCGAGGCGTTATCCAAACTCTACATCCGCTCGTCCGGCGGCCAACTGGTGCCGCTCGATACCGTAGCCAAACTGGTGCGCACCGCGGGTCCGCTGACCATCAATCACTGGGGGCAGCTGCCGGCCGTCACCGTCTCATTCAACATGGGGCCGGGCATGTCGCTCGGCGACGCCGCCAACGCCATTGAAGACGCGCTGCGCAAGATGCGCCTCCCCGCGAGCATCACGACGAGTTTCCACGGAACGGTTGAAGCCTTCCAGAATTCCTTCCGCGGCCTTTCCATTCTGCTCATCGTTGCCGTGCTCGTGATCTACATCGTGCTGGGCGTTCTGTATGAGAGCCTCATCCACCCGATTACAATTCTCTCCGGCCTGCCCTCGGCCATGTTCGGCGCGCTGCTCACATTGAAATTGTTCCATCTGGAAGTGGACCTATACGCCTTCGTCGGCCTCATCATGCTGTTCGGCATCGTCAAGAAAAACGCCATCATGATGATCGATTTCGCGCTCGAAGCGCAGCGCAAGGAAGGCAAGCGCCCGCTCGACGCCATCTATGAAGGATGCCTGCTGCGTTTCCGCCCCATCATGATGACCACGCTCGCCGCCCTGTTCGGCACGCTGCCCATCGCTCTGGGCGCGGGCGCCGGAGCCGAATCGCGCCGCCCCCTGGGCCTGGCCGTCGTTGGCGGACTGCTCGTCTCTCAGTTGCTCACCCTCTACATCACGCCCGTGATTTACCTCTACATGGAATCGTTTCAAGGCTGGATACGCGGCCACAAGCCGGGAGAGTCGATGCAACTCGGCGAGCGGCACGCAGAGCCGGTGCTGCGGTAGGGGTCACTTGTCGGTGGTGAGTTCGAGCATAGTCCAGACGTTGGCGGAGTAAGTATCATGGTTCCTTTAAATACTATTTCGAATAGCATCGGAACGATATGCTTTTGAGAGTTGCGAGGTGTTTAAGAAGAACCCGTATTCCAAGCAGCGTGTGCCTATCGCTGCTGGCACTGATACTGGCAACGTCATACGCCACGGCAGCGGAATCGTTGCCTAGCTGCTCCCTTGAAGTTCCCGTGTACGACGCCAGAGGGGAGAGGCTTTCCTTCAGGATCAGCGCCGTCACTCCTGAAGGAGAAGGTGGTGTGGACTTGCTACGCACACATGAGCGAGAGTACCGCGTGGTGGCTAAAGGAGAGAAACTTTATTTTCCTAATCTTTTCATTGGTCAACGGAGGCTTCAGCTCGTGCTGGAGAACGGAGAAGGTCGGAAGATCACCACGTATGTAGGAATAACGGACTGTCAGCAACGCACATCCGTGGAGTACGGAGGGGCTAGAGACAGTACACTCGGCACAGGTGATGTTGCGTATTCCATGGTAGGCGGCCGCCTCACTGGATGCAAATTAATGGGAGACTGGTGGGTTCGCGCGATGCCTATGTTCGGCGGCCAAGATAGTCCAATTATTTATGAGGGATTCATTCGCCGGGACGATGGAGTGTTCTCAATCGCCTCGAGTCATGGTGAACGGCACATTATCGTGATCGGGAAGGGCAAACAGCCTGTAAAGGCTCTCGCCTTCGACGTTGTTGAAGGGGGACGCAATGAGATCGGTGTCGTTGACCTAGTAGGTTCGTGTCCCAAGCGGTGAGAGTAGCTCGTCTGCATGGGGTAGTGTTTCCGACTTTGTGTAAGCAGCTGTAATAACTCAGACTTGATCTAACATAGTTGGTTAGATCAAGTATGAGTTATTACAGATGAACATCTTACCCCAGCTGTTGCAGCAGTCGACAAATGTGCGGAAGACCGCTTCAGTTGGTCGCCGACAACGCCACGCCTGAGGAATACGACGACATCGGTTACGCCGCCTTGGCTGGCAGCATCAAGTGCTGTGCGCCCCTGACTCGACCGGCTAAACATTGGCGCATTGATCTGATAACGTACCATGGAACACTTACGCCTTCAATGCGGCTATTATCGTCCCTTCCAATCGATCAACGCATCTGATATTTTCGTCTCCGGAGGTTAGTACATGAGTGCTACTTTCGACAAGGTTCTGGATCTCATTCACGTCATCGGTCGTGGCGGTCCAGCACTTTGCAACATAGCCGTGACAAACTCATGCAACGCTACCTGTGGTTTCTGCAATTTCGCGCGTGGAAAAGTGCGCAGTCAGGATCTGCGGTGGATCGACCCGGAACCATTTCCGCAGGCGCTCGACATCCTCTTTTCGCGCGACATCCGGTATGTAAGCTTCTTTGGCGGAGAGCCGCTGTTGCACCCCCACCTTCCTGACATGATACGAATGGCCGTGAACAAAGGAATGGGTACAGCGGTCATTACGAATGGCTGGTTACTGCCGCAGTTGTTGGACCGGCTCGCCCTGGCTGGTTTGAAGACAATCTATATCTCGATTGATTCGCCAGCCATAGAAATGCATGAGGACAATCGCGGTCTTAAGGGAGTTTGTGACCGTATTCGGGCTTCTGTCCTCCGCATGCCATCGCTGGGTATGACGGCCATCGCGCAAGTCACCATGAGCAAGCTGATTCATGAGTATCGGGAGCTAGTGCCGATGCTGGAATACCTTGGCATTTCCGCGGTCGCGTTTTCGTATCCCCAAAGAACACGGCTCGGATCATCTTCCCTGGCCTGGTCAGAGGATTCCAAATTGGTGAATTTCGAGGATCAAGAGCTTGTTCAAGCCTTTGAGACTGTCGACCGCTTGCGCAAAGTTTTCCCGGTCAATAATCCGGCGGCTTCCATCGCCGATATGAAGCGTCACCTCAGCGGCGCACCAGAGCGCTTCGTGTGCTATGGGGGTTATAAGAGTTTTTACATGGACTGGAATTTCGATATGTGGCGCTGCGATGCCTGGGAGAAGCGCATGTGCTCAATTTGGGACTTTGCGAACACACCATTTGTGCGGGATGGGTGCACGGCTTGCATGGCGGACTGCTATCGTGATTCGAGCGTTATGCTGCACTTCGCTGTTTCCATCGGCGATGCTATCGAACGGCTGCGAAATGGCCGGATCGTTAGCGCACTCCGAGTCTTGCTAGACGCGCGCAATCTCGAATCCGTGGGTGCGGTGGGGACGAACCTAGGCGTTATTTCTAAATTAGCTCGCCTAGGGTGACGCTGGAAAATTCCGGTGCTGCGAAAAGAGCCCTGCATCGGATGTGCTGGGCAAATATTATGTAACCGAACTTGCGAGCGGCGAAGTAGGACTATATGAAAGAGGCAAGGGACTCCGGGCTTCGCTCGCAATCTTCGAGAAGTCCGCGGGCACCGGCAGCGCCGGGCCCCGATGACTGCGGACAGAGGCGATGTCGGAACTCAGTGACTCGGCCACAGGCAGCGCGCTGGGCGTATCCTTAGCCTGCCGCCGCGCCTACATTTGCGTGTTGACGGGCTTTCTGCCAACTACCGTCAGGCGCTCCTGACACACTGTGCTTTCTTGAGCAAATCCCTGAAGGATACCGAATAGTGGCGCCCCTCCCAGTAAACGCCCACCAGCCCGAGAAGAGTTGTTGTGGGCTGTGTAGAGTCATGAAGAACAGCCCCAACGGGAATGGTTACGGTGATTTTCCGGCCTACCTCTTGGTCAGAGATGGCCAACATTGGAGCCGTCACCTGATACTGAGCCACTGTTCGCACCTCCTTCTGCTCAGGTTCGGTGGCGCGAAACCCTGGAAGTAATGGTAGCGCAGACTGCCGCATCCACCGTAGCTTGCCCATACGGCAAATCGTGATAGAAATCACCTGCATAAATGTCGTTCTTGGCGCGAGGTGGTTTACGCAGTGGTAAAGGAAAAGCCGTCCAGCAGCATTTCGCCTGCGTCGTGCTTTCTGGATCGCATGGTCAAGTGACCTCGCATCTGGCTTGCCCTCGCGGATCATCTGGTCGTGCTGAACAATCAGGCTGCCGTAATATTCGCTTTCACTCCGGAGCCGTTGTTCCAACCTCAAGCACTTATCGCAGGATTCCATCATATGGCTACCTCCAGCACGTCGGACAAGTTCCGCATTCCTTAAACAGCGGCTTCCGGGGATACCGAGTAACGCCCCCGTAATGCCCCGACCATCCCCAGACAGTGGGGGACGGACAAGAATTATCAAACAGGACCCAGCGGGAATGGTTACGGAAATTGGCTGGCCGTCGGGTTTTGTCCAAAGGGCCAACATCGGAGCGGTGCTCAACACCCGCTCCGTGACGCGGATGTCTCTAATTTTGTATCGCGGTAAGTTTAAAGGCAACCAGGCAACCCGGTTGGGAGTCGTCTAACGCACATTCGACGAATTGTAATGTAATCGTTCGAACCGAGGGAAAAAGCAGGAATAGGCGGAATCGGTGCTACGGTAGAGCGGATCTTTCGCGCATCGTTGCCCGCCGCGCAGGCGCTTGCGTCCTGGCACCCTTTCTCAGTTCTTCCCACCGGAAACACCCCACAACGTGATCGTTCACCATCCCCGTCGCCTGCATGTACGCATAGCAGATGGTCGAACCGACGAACTTGAATCCGCGCTTTATGAGGTCTTTGCTCATCGCGTCCGATTCCGCCGTCCGCGCGGGCACCTCGCGCACTGCGCGCCGTGCATTCTGCATCGGGCGGTTCTCCACGAACTGCCAGATGTAACCATCAAAGCTGCCGAATTCCTCCTGCACGGCGAGTAGCGCCTTCGCATTTTGAATGGCGGCGGCAATTTTGAGCCGGTTGCGCACGATCCCCGGATTCGCGAGCAGTTGTTTCACTTTGCGCGCATCGTAACGCGCCACCCGCCGGGCATCGAATTTATCGAACGCCCGCCGGTATCACGCGCGCT